>JAGBGN010000013.1 GCA_017935945.1 Candidatus Methanomethylophilaceae archaeon
GATCGACTCCTCGGACATACACCTCTTGGTCAGATCGGGAACGGTGAGCTTTCCTTCGCGAAGCATCTCCAGACCGAAGGACATCACATCCCTCTTCCACTGTGCCGAGGTGTAGAGCACCAACTTGGTAGGCTCGATACCCGCGATCTTCCTGATCTCGGTGATGTCGGACATGACGTCACGGATGAATGTCTCCCCGTACTCCGCAGCCATGGACACCTTGCTGGAATCGGGCTCGGGAAGCTGTCCAGCTGATACGAGTCCCTCGAATCCTGCGATCTCCCAGAGTTCCTCTGCGGTATGAGGTGTGATGGGCATCATGCACTGGATCCAGATGGAGAGGGCCTCCATGACGGTCTCCTTGCAACATCCTCCACGCCTGGTGTACCACCTCATGTCGTTGAGCATGTCGAAATAGACAATGGTGGCCATCTGCCTGAGATCGTTCTTCTCCATGACCTTGCGGATGGATGCGATGTTGCTGTGGAACCTGGAGAGGAGCCAATCATCGATCGTTCCCCTCTCACCCGTGAGATCGGACTCCACGAGGTCCTGGATTGCTCCCATGATCCTGTCCACCCTCTGGCGGTAGGTCATGACCGTGTCCTCACTCCACTCCACATCGACGAACATGGAGGCCACATGAGCATAGTAAAGTCTCATGGCATCGACACCGAACTTCGCTGCAGCACCGGGGATGGGCTGTGCTCCTCCCTTGGATTTGGAGATCTTGTCACTGTTCTTTCCGGTGACGTACCAGTTGACCGTGATTCCCCTGGGCCACATCTCCTCGGGAAGGATGGCCACATGGTTGAACAGGAATGTGGGGAAGTGGACGGTCATGTGCTCCTTTCCACCAAGGTTCATGTCCAAGGGGTACCAGTACAGGACGTCCTTCCTTATCTCCTCCACGATGTCGGACGTCATTCCGGTACTGTCGGACACTTCGGATGCAGTACCTTTTCCAAGAATCACATAATCGAAGAACGCCTCGGTCATCTGCTCGGGCTTGATGCGTCCGTCATTGGCATAGATTGAGATGATGTAGTAGATGGGGTAGAGTGTGGAATCCGAGATGGCCTCGATGATCCATCTGTCATCGTAAGGGAACTTGGTACCGAGCCAGTTACCCTGTCTGACACATGCCCTCTCCCTGAACCAGTCCAGGACGCCGTGAACATTCTCGGAGTATTCCGAAGGGTTGATGTCCATGGTCCTGCAGTGTTCTGAAGCCCTCTCGGTGAGATCCTTGTCCGCATAGTTGATGAACCACTGGTCATCGATCCTCTTGATATGGACCCTCTTTCCACATCTGCAGACGACCTCTTCGGTGAGATCGAAGAACAGTTCCGCTTCCCCTGCATCGATCATGGCCTGCTTCATCTTGTCCTTGGCTTCCTCGACACGCATACCAGCGAACTCACCACAGATGGGTTTCATCCTACCCATGTGGTAACCGTCCTTGTAAACCTGTTTCTTCGCATCAACGAGCTTGGGATCACCGGGCCTCTCAATTCCAAGACGGTCGATCATGTCCTTGGCGGGGAAGTCCCCGTAACCCTTCATCTCGATGATGGATATCGGGACCACGCTGTCGATGAGCTCCTGGGAGAGTCCGTATTTGTCCTTCAGCTCAGGGTTCTTCTTGACCTCCTCGAGAGAGATCCAATCATCCGGTGCGTCCGACGGAACGGATGTGACCAATCCTGTACCGACATCGGGGTCGCAGAACGTAGCAGGGAACACTGGGATCTCCCTGTGGATCATGGGTGCCTCGCACATCCATCCGATCATGTCCGAACCGGGTATGCTTCCAGTAACCTCGACACCGTCCTTCTGGAGCTGGAGCTTCTCGGCAGCCTGAGGGGAAACAATCCAGGTCTCTCCATCCTTGGTGACCCTCTTGTACTCGACCTCGGGATTCACCCAGAAGCATACCTGACCGTAGACGGTCTCAGGTCTGAGTGTAGCTGCAATCAGGAACTCGTCCCCGTGCTTGAACTTGAGGAGGGTGTACTCCTGCGTCTCCGCCTTTCCACCCTTGGATATGTCCGTCTCCGAGGGATCGACGGCGACGGGTCCGCAACCAGGACAAACAGACGCATAATAGGGTTTCTGGATGAGCAATCCTGCCTCTTTCAATTTCATGAACTGCCACTGGATGAACTTTCCATAATCGGCATAGAGTGTGCAGGTGAACCTCCTCCAATCGGCAAGGAAACCGAATCTC
Organism: Candidatus Methanomethylophilaceae archaeon; assembly: GCA_017935945.1. GTDB lineage: Archaea > Thermoplasmatota > Thermoplasmata > Methanomassiliicoccales > Methanomethylophilaceae > Methanoprimaticola. The sequence continues at coordinate 2,231 of JAGBGN010000013.1, forward strand.
TTCCAGTACTCGTTCTGATACACGCCGTTGAAGAACTCGACAACGGACATGGGATCGTTGAGTTCATCGATCTTGGCCTCTGGGCATCCGTTCCTGAGGAGGTAATCGATGGTTTTCTCATCCTTCCTTCCGATCTTGGTAGCCAAGCTGATACCGCCGTTACCGGTAGCATGAGTTCCGACAGGGAACATGACGTTGTATCCTGTCATGCGCTTGTACCTGCCGATGGCATCGACATATGTGTATCCCCTCAGATGTCCGACATGAAGGTATCCGGTGACTCCAGGGTATGCGAATATCGACATGAATTTCGGTTTTCCTTCCTGTCTTTCCGCCTTGTTGAGTCCCGCATCTATCCAACGGGCCTGCCATTTCTCTTCCATCTTGCCATAATCGAATGCCATATTGATCCCTTGTTTAAACTGGTACGCGGGTATGGGGCATCCATTCATATACTTTGTTTGTTATTGCTATACCTATAATAAGGAAGGAGAATCGGGACATTTGGTTCCCAGTATCTCCTGTCCGACAGTTTGTCCTCCATCTGTCTGACAAGCTTTTTATACATGTAGGACAATGTCATACGTAGCAAGAAAACGAAGGGATGGGACTCTACGGTAACTTGCACGGAAGGATGAATATGTCTGACGACGGAACCAAAGTCACGATCAGGATGGGACCTGAGGAAATCCAGGCAATGGAGGACTTCATGGCTGAGAACGACATCGGTAACAGATCAGATTTCATCCGTGCCGCAATCATGGGATACATTGCCTCACAGAAGACAAGTATCCCTGGTTCGGAAAATGGCGGGATCTTCGTCCGCTTCAGCGACCTGCATATGGATGCTCTCGGAAACCTCGTCAAGTCAGGTATGTGCCTGGATGCAGAGGAGTTCATCAGGAGATGTGTCTTGGAGAAGATAGTACCCAAGAACGTCGAAGAAGAAGCATTCGAGAATGCCTTCAGGCTTGCTCAGCAGAGTGCTGCCCTCAAGTGAAGAATCCGGCCTCATCGGTCAGATGGGAGGCTTCGGCCGACCGATGATGCCAAGCCAAACACCTTAGAACAACGGGGATGCACATATGGTGTACAACAGCAATGACATTGAGATCGCTATGGAACCGCGTATCGCGGTTGTTGGTGTCGGTGGTGCAGGATGCAACGTCGTCAGCCAGTTCTATGATTCGATGTGTGCAGTGGACACCATCGCGATCAACACAGACAAGGATGCCCTCCACAACACTTCTGCAGACAGTAAGATTTACATCTGCAAGGAAGTTCTGAAGGGAGAGGGCGCGCGCGGAGATGCCGTCATAGGTAAGAAGTGTGCAGACATCCACAAGGATGAGATCAAGGCAGCCCTTGCCGGACATGACTTCGTTTTCGTCATTGCCGGACTTGGTGGTGGAACCGGTACCGGAGCAGCATCCGTCGTTATCGAAGCTGCACAGTCTCAGGGAATTACCACATTTGCAGTTGCAATCTCCCCCTTCTCCTTCGAAGGATCCAGGAAGGAGGTTGCAAAGATCGGATACTCCCACATCAAGAGCGTCTGTCGTAACTCGATACTCGTCGAGAACGACCTCGTATGTGAGAGGATGCCCGACCTCAACATCAACAGAGCATTCGCAGAGGTCAACAGGAGCATCATGAAGCACGTCATGGAATGTGTCAAGATCGTCGAGAACACATTCGTCGAGGAAATGATGAAGCCCAAGACCCAGGAAGAGATGAAGGCAATCGAGGACGCTTTCCCTATCGGAATGCTCATCAGTACCTAATCGTCACGATTATCTCCCCTAGCGGGCAGGCGCTGCCTGTCCGCAAACTAGTTTTCTCCTTGGGGGTTAAACCCCCGGCACACTCCATGCCATAAATTCCAGGGACCGAAATATCGGTCCCTCCCCTTTCTTTATTAATCATTGAGAAAAATGGTAGTCGGACAACCGTCCGACATACCAATAATCAGTTTTTGTAAAGTGATTGGTAGCCCATCTCGAACGCCTTGACATTCAGATCCCTGAACTTCTCAGGAACCTGAGCGATGAGTGCATCGAGGAGAACGTCCTTGGGTATCGGGAATCCGTTCATGGCGGCAACCGCACCGATCATGACAGCGTTTGCTGCAACAGCCTTTCCGGCCTCGATGGCGATCTGAGTCGCATCGATGGTAACAAGATTACCATTGACCTTCAACACCGAATCCTTGAGGGAATCGATATCGGGATATTCCTCGAAACCCGCGGCGACCATGGAAGGAAGGACAGGATCCAGGTTCATCAGAATCATCGATCCGTTATTGGCAAGATGGATGTTCCTGCAAGTTTCAGAAGGCTCGAAACCCATGATGAGGTCGGCAGAACCAACAGCTTCCAAGGGACTGATGACATCATCACCGAATCTCAAAGTGGAAAGAACACTGCCACCCCTCTGAGCCATTCCATGTACTTCCGACATAGCGACCTTGTAACCCATGTTCATAGCTGCATTACCGAGGACCATGGATGCAAGGAGAACACCCTGTCCACCGACACCGACGATCTGAACCGTGTACTTCATTTCCTCACCTCAATAGCCTTCTTGGGACATACGTTGGCACACATACCACAACCGATGCACTGACTCGGATCGACGGAAAGGCTTCCATCGGACTTCTTGATGAGTGCAGGGCATGCGATGGACCTCAGACAATTGTAACACTGTATGCACTTGTCCTGGTCGATGACCGCCATCGCCGGAACGAGAAGCCTGCGCTTCTTCAACTCAAGGGGACAGGGACATTTCGATATGACGACAGCGACCCCGTCGAAAGCAATGGCATCCTTCATGACAGCTGTCGCGGCTTTGACGTCATAGGGATCCACTGTACGGACGAACTTGGCACCGACACCCTTGACCAGTCCCTCGATATCGATGGGTTCGGTGGTTATGCCTCCGAATTCCCTTCCGGTACCGGGGTTGGGCTGATGACCTGTCATAGCGGTCGTACGGTTGTCGAGGATCACCATGACGATCTTGTGGTTGTTGAACAGGGCATTTACCAGAGGGGGGACACCGGAGTGGAAGAATGTGGAATCTCCCATGAATGCAATCGCCTTCTGGTCTGTGGAAGCAGCGAATCCACCGGCGGCACCTGCACCTCCACCCATACATATGATGAAGTCCGCGACCTGGAACGGAGGCTGCACACCGAGGGTGTAGCATCCGATATCGGAACAGTATACGACATCCATGTTGCCGACAGCCTTCTTCGTTGCGGAGAACAGACCCCTGTGGGGACATCCGGCACAGAGTGTCGGAGGCCTGCTGGGGAGCTTCTCGGTGGTACGTGGAAGGGGCTCGGAGAATTCCTGAACCTGCACCAAAGACCTGATACCGTTCAGTGTATCGGGGGAGTATTCACCTGCACGGGGAAGGTGTCCGCTCCTCTTTCCATAGACGGGGACGGACAATCCGTTCTGAGCACAGATCCTGAGGACCTGGTCCTCAAGGAAGGGTTCAAGCTCCTCGACGACGATGACATACTTCTTGCCCTTGATGAAATCGGCGATCTTCTTCTCGGGAAGAGGATTGGTGAATCCGAGCTTGAGTATGGATGCTCCATCGATGAACTCACGGACGTAAGTGTAGGACACACCGGATGTTATTATACCGATATCTCCGGAACCCTCGATGTAGTTGAGGGGGGACTCCTCGGACATTTCTGCAGCCTTGCGGTACAGCTCTAGGAGCCTGGACCTATTGACCCTGGCATGTGCGGGGATGTTGACGAACTTAACAACATCCCTCTCGAAATGACCCTTGGAAACAGGAGTCGAGCATTTGTTGAATTCAACGACTCCGCGTGCATGATTGACCCTTGTGGTGGTCCTGTATATCAGGGGCAAGGTAAGCTCCTCAGAGACCCTGTATGCCTCGGACACCATGTCCTTTGCCTCCTGGGGTGTGGATGGCTCCATCATGGGGAGGAGTGCGAGGGTCGAGAAGTAACGATTGTCCTGCTCGTTCTGTGAACTGTGTGCAGAGGGATCGTCTGCGGAAAGGACCAGCATACCGCCGGTGATTCCGGAGTATGCAAGGGTCAGAAGCGGATCGGAAGCGACGTTCAGACCCACATGCTTCATGAAAGCGAAGGACCTCAATCCGGAAGATGCAGCCGCAGCTGAAACCTCGAGAGCGACCTTCTCATTGGTGGAAAACTCGAAGTACATCCCAGCATCGGTGGAGATATTCTCCAGGATGTTACCTATCTCCGATGAGGGCGTACCAGGGTATGTGGAGGCGAATCCGACACCAGACTCGATGAGACCCCTGACGATGGCCTCATTACCGAGCAGGAGTTGTTTTCCTCCATCTCCAAGTAAATTCGACATTAGTAAACCTCTGAAACCCGGTATGGGGTTACCATCTATAATGTTCACGCCAGATTGGAGCCGACACCATACTTCGTATCACCGACATCCGATGGTTTCGGTCCGGGTATCTCCCCGAACACGATAATCTAATATGTGATGCGGTGATTGAGGCTTGAGCTGGGGTTGCCGAGCCTGGTCAAAGACGCAGGACTTAGGATCCTGTCCTTAGTGGTTCGAGGGTTCAAATCCCTCCCCCAGCACCATCGATTCTTCTACGTTGAATCCATGACGAATGGTCGGTAATTTTAGAGAACAGAAGAAAAGTAAGGGGTTTATGGTGCCCTAGGGCACCGGTTGATGATCAGTAGGAAACACCCTCCCAGAGCATGGCGTTGGCGACCTTCTCGAATCCGGCGAGGTTAGCACCTGCGACAAGGTTGCCCTCCATTCCATACTTCTTGGCTGCAGAGGAAGCCTGGGCGTAGATATCGGCCATGATTCCCTTGAGCTTTCCATCTACCTCTTCGAAGGACCAGGAGTACCTCATGCTGTTCTGGGACATCTCAAGAGCTGATGTTGCGACTCCACCGGCATTGGCTGCCTTGGCAGGTCCGAAGAGGATTCCTGCCTTCTGGAACTGTGCGATTGCGCCGGGTGTGCTGGGCATGTTAGCTCCCTCGGCGACAGCCATGACACCGTTGGCGATGAGTGTCTTTGCGGACTCCTCGTCAAGCTCGTTCTGGGTTGCACAGGGGAGTGCGATGTCGCAGGGGATGGTCCAGATACCGCTACATCCCTCGGTGTACTTGGCAGTGGGAACGTACTCGACATAGGTGCTGATCCTGGCCCTCTTGACCTCCTTGATCTCCTGGAGGGTCCTGTAGTCGATTCCAGCCTCATCGAGGACGTATCCGTTGGAATCAGAGACGGCGATGACCTTGGCTCCAAGCTGTGTGGCCTTCTGACAGGCGTAGATGGCGACGTTTCCGGAACCGGAGATGACGACCTTCTTTCCCTCGAAGGACTTTCCGTTGTCCTTGAGCATCTCGTCAGTGAAGTAGCAGAGTCCGTATCCGGTTGCCTCCTTCCTGGCGAGGGATCCTCCGCAACCGATTGCCTTTCCGGTGAGAACTCCTGTGAAATCGTTGCTGAGCCTCTTGTACTGGCCGTACATGAATCCGATCTCCCTGGCACCGACACCGATGTCACCTGCGGGAACGTCGGTATCGGGTCCGATGTGCTTCTGAAGCTCTGTCATGAAGGACTGGCAGAAACGCATGACCTCGTTGTCGGACTTGCCCTTGGGGTCGAAATCTGATCCTCCCTTTCCGCCTCCTATGGGGAGTGTGGTGAGACTGTTCTTGAAGATCTGCTCGAATCCGAGGAACTTCAGGATGGACAGGTTGACAGAGGGGTGGAACCTGAGTCCTCCCTTGTAGGGACCTATGGCTGAGTTGTACTGGACACGGTATCCGCGGTTGACCTGGACCTTGCCCTGATCATCGACCCACGGGACACGGAACATGATGATCCTCTCGGGTTCCACGAGTCTCTCGATGATACCTGCCTTCTCGAGTTCGGGCCTGGCTTCGACCACGGGGACAAGTGATTCGAGGACCTCCTCCACTGCCTGGAGGAACTCGGGCTGATCTGCATTGCGCTGCTTGAGACCGTCGAATACTGTCTGGAGATATTCGTTGTTGATTGCCATTTGTCTCACCTTAGCTATTTTTCACGTGTATCTTTGAAGATGTATTTAACTCATGCCGTGACGTGTCATTTATTAATGTATATTTGTACATTAATTACGAATTATACTAAATATTTGTCTAATAATATGTCAGATTATTATTCATCTATAATGTACATACGACTATCGACGTATAACAACAGATGAATAAATCGTCAAAAACAGTAAGATGGGAAAAACGTTTGTTGGCCCCCGGAGGGGCCCTGGTTTCACTGGAAGGTGTGGAACTCCCTCATGGCCCTGACACCGATTTCGCCGGACTTGGCCACCCTTATGGAGCCGACAGCGATCTCTGCACCCTGGATCGTGGTCATGAAGGGGATCTCGAGCTCGACCGCGAGTCTGCGCATGGTGTATCCGTCCCTGAGGGCACCGGATTTCAGCGAAGGGGTGTTGATGATCAGGTTGATCTTTCCATCCCTCATGAGTCCGACCGCGTTGGGCTTCTGGTTCTCATCGAGCTTGAAGACGGTTGTCGTCTCGACACCGTGCTCCCTGAGGTAGGTGGAAGTTCCCTTTGTGGCATAGATGGTGAATCCCATCTCCTTGAGTTCCTTAGCGGGACCGACGATCCTCTCCTTGTCGGCATCGTTGACGGTTATGTACACTCCACCCTCTGTGGGGAGCTTGTTTCCGGCAGCGATCAGTGCCTTGTAGCATGCCCTGTCGAAGTCCTCGTCAATTCCCATGACCTCTCCGGTGGACTTCATCTCAGGTGTCAGGATCGAATCCACTCCGGGGAGCTTGAGGAAGGGGAACACGGATGCCTTGATGGCATAGTGGTCGATGGTCCTGTATCCCTTGAGTCCGAAATCCTTGAGGGTCTTACCGAGCATGATCTTGGTTCCGATCTTGGCAAGGGGGACTCCGGTGGCCTTCGATATGAAGGGGATGGTCCTGGATGCACGGGGGTTGGCCTCGATCATGTAGACCTGCCCGTCCTTGACGGCGAGCTGGACGTTCATCAGACCGTGGATGTCCAAAGCAAGTGCGACCCTGGTGGTGATGTCCACGACCTCATCGATGATATCCTGACCGATTGTGAACGGGGGCATGACCATGGTGGCATCTCCGGAGTGGCAACCTGCGTACTCCACATGCTCCATGATTCCGCCGACGTAGACATCGGTTCCATCACAGACGGCATCGATATCCAGCTCGATCGCCTCGGTGAGGTACTTGTCGATGAGGATGGGGTGGTTCCTGGAAACCTTGACCGCTGTGTCGACGTATGTCTTCAGCTCATCGGTGGAGTAGACGATTTCCATTGCCCTTCCTCCGAGGACGTAGGAGGGTCTGACGAGGACGGGGTAACCGATATCCTCTGCGATGGCCTTGGCCTCCTCGAAGGAGTATCCGGTTCCGGACCTGGGCTGTTTGATGTTCAGGTCATCCATCAGCTTGGAGAACCTGCGCCTGTCCTCTGCAACATCCATCTTGTCGGGACTGGTTCCGAGGACCTTGGTCTTGGTTCCTGCCAGAGCCTTCTCGAGATCGACCGCGAGGTTGACGGAGGTCTGACCTCCGTACTGGACGATCACACCATCCGCATCCTCGGCCTCGATGACGTTCAGGACATCCTCGAGGTTGAGGGGCTCGAAGTAGAGCCTGTCGGAGATGTCGTAATCCGTGGACACGGTCTCGGGGTTGTTGTTGATGATGATGGCCTTGACGCCCTCCTCCTGGAGAGCCATTACACCGTGGACACAGCAGTAATCGAACTCTATTCCCTGTCCGATCCTGATGGGTCCTCCTCCGACGATGACGACCTTCTTGTCATCGGTCTTCTCGGACTCGCTGTGACGTCCGTATGTGGAGTAGAAGTAGGGTGTCTGTGCGGGGATCTCTCCTGCACATGTGTCCACCATCTTGTAGATGGGGACGAGTGCCTGGGATTTCCTCATGTCGCGTATCTCCAGGGGCGTCTTACCACTGATCTCGGAGATGGCTTCATCGGAGAATCCCATGTACTTCGCTTCCTTGAGTACCTCAGGTGTGAGGTCGGATGCGATCTTGGCCTCCATGTCGATGATGTTCTTGAGCTTCTGCACGAAGAAGGTGTCCCACTGGGCCATTTCACTGACGGCCTCTACGGACATGCCCCTCCTGAGTGCCTCTCCCATTACGAATATGCGCTTGTCGGTGGCCTCACGGAGTTCCTTCTCTATGTCGCCATCCGCGATCTCCACCCTGTCGAGTCCCTTGACTCCGATCTCCAGGGACCTCAGTCCCTTGAGCAGGGATTCCTCGAAGGTCCTACCGATTGCCATGACCTCTCCGGTGGACTTCATCTGTGTTCCGAGATGGCGGTCGACGGTACGGAACTTGTCGAAGGGCCAGCGGGGAATCTTGATGACGACGTAGTCGACAGAAGGCTCGAAAGCCGCAGAGGTGGTTCCGGTGATCTTGTTGGGAATCTCATCCAGTGTGTAACCGACTGCGATCTTGGTGGACACCCTAGCGATCGGGTAACCGGTGGCTTTGGATGCCAGTGCGGATGAACGAGATACACGGGGGTTGACCTCGATCAACCTGTAGTCCCCGTTCTCGGGGTTGAAAGCGAACTGGACATTGCATCCTCCCTCGATGTTGAGGGCACGGATGACCTTGAGGGCGGCAGTCTTGAGGCGCTGGTGGTCCTGTGCTGAAAGGGTGAGGCAGGGTGCACAGACGATACTCTCACCGGTATGGATTCCCATCGCATCGAGGTTCTCCATGTTACAGATGAGGATGGCGTTGTCATCGGAATCCCTCATGACCTCATACTCGTACTCCTTCCATCCGAGGACGCTCTCCTCGATGAGGACCTGGTGGATACGGGAGTATGCCAATCCACGTGCACAGATCTCCTCGAGCTCCGCCTCGTTGTACGCGATACCTCCGCCGGTTCCTCCAAGTGTGTAGGCGGGTCTGATGAGCACAGGGTACCTTCCGATGATCTCGACTGCCTCTTTGGCCTCGGGGATGCTGTTGACACTCCTGGAGATGGGGACGGGCTCTCCGATCCTCTCCATGGTCTCCTTGAACAGCTCCCTGTCCTCGGACATGGCGATTGCATCGGGCTGTGTTCCCACGAGGACGGCACCGAGCCTGTCCAGCTCACCGGAATCAGCGAGCTCCGAGCAGATGTTGAGTGCTGTCTGTCCACCCATTCCGGAGACGACTCCGTCGACACCCTCCTTCTCTATGATCTTGGCCACATTCTCGGCCAGGAGAGGCTCGATGTAGACGGCATCAGCTGTATCGGCATCGGTCTGGATGGTTGCAGGGTTTGAATTGACGAGGACGGTCTTGTATCCCTCCTCCCTGAGTGAACGGCACGCCTGTGAACCAGAGAAATCGAACTCGGCCGCCTGACCGATGACGATGGGTCCGGATCCAATGACCAGGAGTTTCTTGTAATCCTTTCTCAAAACTTCACCCCCTCGATCATTGAGGCGAACTTATCGAAAACCGCCTCCTCATCCCATGCACCGGGGGATGCCATGGGGTGGTACTGTGTGGCGAATATCGGGAGCTCGCCGTGCTCCACCCCCTCGACGGTGTTGTCGAAGAGATTGACCTGATTGACAACCAGACCGGTACCCTCGAGGCTTCCCTCATCGATTGAGTAACCATGGTTCTGGGTCGTGATGTGGACGCGTCCGTTGCACCTGACGGGCTGGTTGCCTCCACGGTGACCGAACTTGAGCTTGTACGTCTTGGCACCCATTGCGAGGGCCGTGACCTGGGCACCGAGACCGATTCCGAAGATGGGCATCTTGTCTGACAGTTCCCTGATGGCGGGGACGACTGTCTCCATGATGGCAGGGTGGGCAGGATTTCCAGGACCGTTGGAGACGACGAGTCCGCTGATTCCAGAACTCCTGATGGTGTCGGCGCTGGTGTCGTAGGGGAACGTGACGACGTTGAACCTCTCAGCCAGTGCCTTGGCGATCCAGGATTCTGCTCCACAGTCCAGGAGCCCTACGGTGACATCCTTCGATGAGTCCGTACGGGTGACCTCCTTGCAGGACACCTTCGCCACGAGGTTCTCCTCATCGGATGCGGGAGATGCCTTGAGGTCGGCGACGACCTTGTCGACATCCGCATCTGCCGATACGATAGCTCCCTTCATGGTGCCGTTGTTACGAATCTTGATGACCAACTCACGGGTATCGATTCCCGAAATACCGGGGACTCCGTTGTTCTTGAGGTACTCGTCGATGCAACCACCGCTGTACATGGGCGAGGGGTCCTTGCAGAACTCCCTGACGACTACGGCCCTGACGTGGATGCCTGGCGACTTCGTGTAATCGTCGACAATACCGTAGTTACCGATGAGCGGGTATGTCATGACGAGGATCTGTCCCTCGTAGGATGGGTCAGTGAGCCCCTCCTGATAACCGCTCATGTTTGTTTCAAAAACAACCTCTCCGACTGCATCGGCGCATGCACCGAACAGTTCTCCTTCGAATAAAGTCCCGTCTTCCAGAACAAGATATCCTTGTGCCATCGGGGAATTCTCAGATTCACGTACCATATATAATCCCTTTGTAATCGCCATTACACTCCAATTTCAGTCATGTCTGATAATGGACAAACCCTCCGCAATTGTACTTTCTCAACCCGCCATAGTTTGAGGTAACATTCTATAAAAGAAGGGGGATGCCCCATACATGCGCATACTGAAGGAGGATGCATCGTCCGGAAACGTCAAGGTCCAGATAGAGACCGATGAGGACCTCTGGCACCTGTACAACGTTATCGAGGAGGGTGACCTCGTCACCGCCTCCACCACCAGACGTGAGGAGAAGGCGGCTGACAAACTCCGTGCCGAGAGGGCTGAGAAGAAGAGGATGACCCTGGGCATACGTATCGAGAAGATAGAGTTCTCCGAGGACGACCTCAGGTTGAAACTCCTCGGGACCATCGAGACTGGCCCCCAGGACATCGGGCAGCACCACACGCTGATATTCGAGAACGGCGACAACCTGGACATCGGCAAACACCATTGGCGTGACACCCAGGTTGAGAGGCTGAGGAGAGCAGTCAGTGAATCGAAGAAACCGAGGATCGTCTTCGTGTCCCTGGATCAGGATGAGGCCACTGTTGCCGTTCTCAGGCAGTTCGGTCTGAAGGAGGTTACCACGGTACGCTCTGGAAGATCCGGGAAGCAGTATGCGGAGAAACCCCAGGCGGATGGCTACCATGAGGAGATTGCCTCGAAGGTCGTACCCCTCATGGAACCGAACATGCCCCTGGTCCTTCTCGGTCCCGGGTTCGAGAAGGAGACGCTGGCTGAGAACCTCAAGAGGATGCACCCGAACGTGTTCGGTAGGATCCATGTCCACCACACCGGCCATTCCGGCATGGTTGGGATCAATGAGCTGATGAAAGCGGGGATGGGTGCCGATGTGCTCAGGGAATCCGCTGTGGGTACCGAGATCGAGGCTGTGGAGCACCTCATGTCGGAGATATCCAAGAACGGCCTTGGCACCTACGGACCCAACGAGGTGATGGATGCCGCCGTTTCCGGAGCAGTGGAAACCCTCCTCATATTGGATACCAAACTGAGGGAGCAGGACCTGGACGACATCGTCAGGGCTGTGGAGTCACAGAAGGGTAACGTGCTGGTCGTGTCCAGCCATCATGACGGTGGAAAGGCACTGGCATCCCTGGGCGGCATGGGAGCCATACTCAGATACAAACTGGGCTAATCGTCGGAAATACACCCTTTAGCGTACTTTAAATATTCACGTGTTAATACGCTTCCAGCACTCTGCCACCCCATGCACGGGTGGAGGTGAGGATGGGAATCGGATGAAGAATATCAATGAGGTAGTCGAGGGACTCGCTAGACCCCTCAACATTTGTGACACCACACTCCTGGACAGCGAGAAGGCACCTGGAGTCGTGCTTTCGAACATCGAGAAATACAGGATGGCCCAGCTTCTTGACGAGGCCGGAATACCCCAGATCGAGGTCGGCTCCCCACTGATGGGAATAGAATCGAAGAAGGCCATCAGGCACATAGCACGCATGGGCCTCGGGACCACCGTGTCCTCCTGGAACAGGGCAGTGGTTTCCGATATCGATGCCAGTCTCGATTGTGACGTGGATGCGGTCACCATATCCATCCCCGTCTCCGACATCCAGATCGAGAAGAAGTACAGGAACGACCGCGATCTGATTCTTGACATGGTCTACGAGGCCGTGGCACACGCCGCATCCCATGGACTCTACGTCTCCTGCTGTGCAGAGGATGCATCCCGTGCCGACCTCAGCTACCTCATCGACTTCGCAAAGGTCTCCAAGGAATGTGGGGCACAGCGTGTCGAATACTGCGACACGATCGGTATCGAGGACCCGTTCACCGCATTCGACAGACTGAAGACGCTCAAACAGATCGTGAACGTGGACTACGCCTACAGCGCACGCAACGACATGGGAATGGCCACGGCCAACAGTATCGCCGCCATAAAGGCCGGATGCAGGTTCGTCTCCGCATCCTCCATGGGAATCAGCGATGGAGCCGGTAAAGCTGCCATCGAAGAGGTTGCTATCGCCGCAAAGCACACCCTCAACATCGATTCCGGATTGGATTCCGCCAAATTCCGTGAAATCGCCGAAGCCATCAGTTTCGCCACTGGAAACGTCATCCCGTCCTCCAAACCCGTCATCGGAGAGGACATATTCTCGTTCGAGTCTGTGTTCATCATCGATGGTGTCCTGAAGAACGGAAACATCGGAGAGGCATTCGATGCGTCCGAGGTTGGAGCCCAGAGGAAGGCCCTGGTCGGAAAGAACTCCACCAGCAACACCATCATCTGGGAGATGTCCCAGATGGGAATCAACCTCGAAAGGGAGCAGGCGGAAGTCCTCCTCGATATGGTCAGGAAGGCTTCCATCCAGACCCGTCGCTGCATGAGTCAGAAGGAACTGTACCTCCTCTACGAGGACATGATGTCCGGAAACGACATCTTCGACGAGAACGAGCTCCCTCCCACACCCAGGGATCCCGTCGAGCCCGTCGCCGAGGAACAGGTTCCGGAACAGAGTGAATGAATGTCACCAAGCCCGTCGGTCACCCGGCGGGCACAAATTCCTTAACAACGTTTTTTCCAGAACATATGCTCTGGACATTTTCGGATATATTCCCTATAACCAATTCATTACCATGGAAGGAGACCTCGTAGTCCACAAGATACTCAGCGAGAAACATGCGGTCAGCATAATCCTGTTCCTGTACGTATTCGGACCCAGGACACGTACGGAGATCTACAACGCCATTTCATCGAGCCCCAACATGCCGAAGAAACTGGAACTCTTGGAGAAATACGGCCTGATTAAGACCGTGGAATCCGAATACAGCAACAAGAAGATGACATCCCTTGCAGACCTGGGTAACAAGTTCGCGGCATCCCTCATCGAACTGGAGGAACGTAGCGGCGGTGACATAAACGAGTACAGAATGGCGAAGATCAAAGCAATGATGCCCGAATGGGGCAGAATAGTCTGAAATGTTTTACGAAAAGGCACAGGTGGGTGTGGAACCTGTCCGATGAGACGATGCCATCGGACAGGATCCCGATTCAATCGTATGACCTGTTGTCGGTCACGTGCTTACCCTTGCCCTCGAATCTAGGGAGGGTGTTGGGTAGGACAAGCTTCACCTCGGCTTTGATGTTGAGGACATCCTTCAACCTACGGGAAAGCTCATTCGTCATGCGTCCGATGGAGACGGTATCCTCGGTGAGGGACTCCTCGTTGAACTCGACCTCCACGACCATGCGGTCCATGTAGTTCTCATTGTCGAGTGTGATATGATAGAACGTGGACAGATAGGACATCTCACCGATGACGCTCTCGATCTGGGACGGGAACACGTTGACACCACGGACAACGAGCATGTCATCGGTCCTGCCGGATATCCTCATGAGCCTGGGGTGCGTCCTGCCGCAGGAACAGGGTGTCCAATCCAATGCGGAGATGTCACCGATCTTGTACCTTATGAGGGGGAATGCCTCCTTCTGGAGCATGGTGACGACGATCTCTCCGCGCTCACCATCCTTGCAGGGCTCCCCGTTCTCATCGAGGATCTCCATGTAGCAGAGGTCCGCCCAGATGTGCAGGCCGTTCTGCTTCTCGCATTCGAGGAACATGGGGCCGTAGAGCTCGCTCGCACCATAGCAGTTGTGGACACGTATGCCTGTACGCTTCTGGAGCTTCTCCCTCATGCTCTCCGACCATGGTTCCCCACCGGCTATGGCCAACCTGACATTGGTGTCGTCACGTATGCTGATGCCCATCTGGTCACAGACATCCGCGATGTGGAAGAGGTAGGAGGGTGTACCGGCCAATGCCGTAACTGGTAGGTCCTGCATGAGCTGGATCTGCCTGGACGTGTTACCTGTCCCTGTGGGAAGGACAGTGGCACCGATCCTCTCGGCTCCATAGTGGACACCGAGACCGCCGGTGAAAAGACCGTAGCCGTGACAGTTCTGGAGCATGTCCTTGTTGCTCATACCGAAGGATGTCATCCCCCTGGCGAGGGATTCCGTCCAGGTGTCCATGTCACGTTTGGTGTATCCGACGACGGTTGGCCTGCCGGTGGTACCTGAGGAGACGTGTATCCTCACGAGATCATCGTAGGGTCTGACGAACAATCCATCAGGGTAGTAGTCACGAAGGTCGGACTTCCTCATGAACGGGACTTTCCTGAACTTCTCGAAACTATCAATATCTTCAGGGGAGATCCCTGCTGCATCCATCCTATCCTTGAAGAAGGGGGATGCTTCATACATCTCCTTCACTTTCTCCCTGAGGAGCTTCAACTGGAGTTTCTCCAGCTCCTCGCGGGGCATCGTCTCAATCTCTTCATTCCAGAATGCCATCGTCACACCCATTGTCCCGTGCTATCAATGCTCACGGTATTGAAGGGTATGTTGTCACGTACTTAAACCCATCTAAAGCGATGGTTCATTCCTCGTGGAATGTGACCTTGTTACCGGGAGAATGACCATCCCTGCAGCATAGACGGTCCCTCGACCATTCCAAGCGCATCTCGAAATCACAGTCCCTCTCGAAACAGTTGCGGTTGCAGTACCTGCAGTTGAACTCCTTGCAGGGGATTGCGTTCAAGGATATCTCGAAGGATTCATCGAACTTCCTACGAATGGCCTCATCCAGCTCCTGTTTCTCTATCTCAAGGTCATCTATATCCATCCTACGGGGGAACACGACGTTGAGGTTGAGATGTATCTTGGGACCGTACTTCACCACCCTGAGGTCGTATACATCGATCCAGTCATCATGCCTGTATTCCTCCAACAAGGATACGACATCGTCCAGTAGTTCGAAGTCCGCACGATCCATCGCATCATCGATACATTGCCTCATGACGTTTATTCCGGTGACCATTATGATCAACCCGAAGAGGATGGCTATCGAGGAATCCAACCAACGGGCATCGTATCCCATCAGGGTGGCGATGTAGACTACGAAAAGACCTATGATTATGCCTACGGAGGAGTAGGTATCAGAACAGAGGTGCTTTCCGCTAGCTACCAGTGCCGGGGAACGGTTCTTCCTTCCACGACGGATGGCTATGCGCCCGACCGCATAGTTCGCAAGCGCTGCAAAAGCAACTATCAACAATCCCACATCGAGGTCCCTGATCTCCCCTGGATGCAATAGCGAATCCACTGATTCCATTATGATCAGCGCACCGGCGACGATGATCATGACGCCCTCGACGGTTGCGGAGATTACCTCTATCTTCCCATGTCCGAACGGATGGGTCCTGTCAGCCGGTTGGGCCGACAGGTACAATGCGAACAATCCCACGAAAGCCGCCACGACATTGACGATGGATTCCAATGCATCGGTGAGGATTGCAACGGATCCCGTCAGGTAGTATGCAACAAACTTGACGGCCATCAGGGACACGCCAAGTACCGCGATGATTTTCTGGAAATCATAGTTCTCCTTGACGGCGGAATCCATGTAAATTATCAGGTATTAAACGTATATATCGGTTTTCTGGAGACTGTTGTCATCCCGGAGTCGATTCGCCTTGTAACGGAATGGACACGAAATCATCAGGACATCGGTTAAGCATCAGCACTCTGCGCCTTACCCCTCATCATCGATAGCACGGCACCGACAACGCAGAGCACCATGCAGGTGGCGAATGTCGTATCCATGACATCGACGAACAATCCGAATGTATCCGGAGCCAGATTGTCCGTGGACCCCATCATGACCGAGATGAAGCACATGGCGATCCCCATGCTCACCATCATACCGGTCTGCCTCATGACCGATACCACTGCGGATGCCTCCCCGGTCTCCCTCGGACCGACAGAGGACATGATGACAGAGGTGTTGGGTGCTGAGAACATGGAATAACCGAATCCCACAACGACCATAGCCACGATGACACGGTAGATGGACATGTCCAGGCCCAATGTCATGAAGACAGCCAGTCCTGCTGCGATGAGCACCATCCCTGCGGTCGGCAGTATGCGCTTATCGGACATATGGTCCGAGAGCCTACCGAAGACAGGTGTCCCCACAGCCTGGATGGCCGGTTGTACCAACATCAGAGCCCCGGCTTCGGATGCGGACATGGCACCGATTGATTGAAGATACAGGGCGAGGAAGAACGAAAGGGAATACGATGCGACGTAGCTCATGAACGTGGCCAGGCATGAACCCGTGAACATCCTGTTACGGAACAAGCCGACATTGAGCAACCTGGATACCGAGACGGTCTGTGACCTGACGAACAGGATCAGGAACACCAATCCTGCCAGAATGGAGACGAAAGCCCAGGCCTCCGGTACGTTTATCACACCCATCATCGTGAAAGTGATGGCGACCGCGTACAGAACCGCGCCCCATCTGTCGAATGTTCCACCGTTGTCGGGAGCGATCTCGAAGGGACAGCGGGATACGAGGAACATCGCCAATATTCCTATGGGGAGGACGATCAGGAACAACGAACGCCAACCGAGTATGTCGTTCAACAGACCTCCAAGGGGCGGACCTATCGCCAGACCGATGTAGACGCACATGGTCTGCAACCCTATGGCCCCACCGCGCATCTCCCTTGGGAATGCATCGGTGATCAATGACATGCTCGTGCACGATATCGCAGCGGCACCCGCACCCATCACGATCCTGGATAGCAGGAGTGCGGAATACATAGGCGAGATGGCCGCGATGATGCATCCCGACAATGTGATGGCGATTCCAACTATGAACATACGTCTCCTGCCGATCATGTCTCCCACCTTTGCTAGAGGGACCATGAAAATGACAGAGGACAACAGGAACATCGTGTTGACATAACCCAGTGAATGGGACCCTTGATCGAACTCATCCCCTATACTCACCAACGATAGGTTGGCCATCGTGCTGAGCAACGGTGTGATGAATGCGGCTGTACAACATGCCACAAGTAGAGTCCTACGTTCTTTTTCACCGATCATGTCATCATTCATTCCATTGACAGGATGGGTGTCTGAATCGGATTCGGAACGGAACTGCGGATCACCCACACTGACCTGATGCATCCAATGCGTCCTGATATAAACGTGGTGCGCAGATACGTTCATGATACCATGTCCGGATGCGATGAGAATATCAAGAAGAAGCTGGGACTTGTACACGTGTACACAGGGAACGGCAAGGGAAAGACGACAGCCGCAATGGGATTGGGATTCCGTGCCTCCGGGAGGGGACTGAACGTCATAATGCTGCAGTTCCTGAAACCTGCCAAGGGATATGGTGAACACCTTGCATCCGAGAAATTGGAGAACTTCACCATCGAACCCATGGGTCCAGACCACATGTGCGGAAAAGAGATCACCCGTGAAGAGGATATCCGCCTCACGATGAAAGGTATCGAGAGGTCGAGGGAGGTTCTCGAATCCGGCGAATACGACCTCGTAATCCTGGATGAGATTGTCAACTCCCTGAGATTGGAGCTCCTGAAACCATCGGAAGTTATCGAACTGCTCGAATCACGTGCACCCAACACGGAAGTCGTGCTCACTGGAAGGGGGGTGCCTCCCGAGATCGTGGAGTATGCGGACCTTGTCACCGAGATGACATTGATCAAACACCCCTTCGACAAGGGGATCGGAGCACGCAAGGGAATCGAATACTGAGTTCGGATCAATTCCTACCAACAAAGTATGATAACTAGAAGTACCATACGGGGACACCATGGCAATCTACGACAGCATCGAACAGACCATCGGTGACACGCCCCTGGTACGTCTGAACAGGATCAATCCTCCGGGAACCGACATCTTCGTCAAAATCGAAAGGACGAATCCCGGGGGATCCATCAAAGACCGTGCGGTGCTCTCAATCATCAAGGATGCCGAGGCCCGTGGTGTTCTGAAAAAAGGGGGAACAATAGTCGAGCCCACTTCAGGCAACACCGGCATAGCCATAGCCATGCTATCTGCAGCACGCGGATACAAGGCCGTCCTCGTCATGCCCGACACCATGTCCAAGGAGAGGATCCTGGGCATGAAGGCGTATGGTGCCGAGGTAGTCCTCTCACCGGGCGCAGAGGGGATGAAGGGTGCTGTCGAACTTGCCGAGAGGATAGCATCCGAAAGGGATGGATTCATCTGCGACCAGTTCGGAAACCCCGAGAACATCGCGGCCCATCGCACCGGTACCGGGATGGAGATCCTGAGGGACCTCCCGGATGTCGATTACGTGTTCGCTGGATTCGGAACCGGAGGAACCGTCTCCGGGATAGGCAAGATATTCAAGGATACTGGTTCGAAGGCCAAAGTCATCGGTGTCGAACCCGCAGAAAGCCCGCTGGTGAGCGAGGGCAGAGCTGGACCCCATGCCATACAGGGGATCGGTTCCAACTTCATCCCGGATAACCTGGACAGGGATGCCATCGACGACATAGTCACCGTGAAGGGGGATGATGCGATAAGGACCTGTGTTCAACTCGCAAGGATGGAGGGCATCCTCTGTGGCATCTCGTCCGGTGCATCCGTCTTCGCTGCCATCGAGAGGAGTAGGGCCGAACCTGGCAAGAAGATCGTTGCGATACTTCCCGATGGCGGGGAGAAGTACATGAGTCTCGGAATCTTCGACGAATGAGGTATCCACGTGCCCGTCAAAATCCCTGATGATCTTCCCGCAGCATCGATTCTCGAGTCAGAGAACATATTCGTGATGACCGAGAAACGTGCTGACACCCAGGATATCCGTCCCCTGAAGATATTGATCCTCAACCTCATGCCCACCAAGGTCGAGACCGAGACCCAACTACTGCGTCTGCTCAGTAACAGCCCCATACAGACGGATGTAGAGTTCCTGCAGATGGCAACACACGTGTCCAAGAACACATCCGCCGAGTACCTCAAAAGGTTCTACAGGAAGTTCGATGACGTCCGTGACAGGAAATTTGATGGGATGATTATAACCGGAGCGCCCGTGGAGTGCATAGATTTCACCGATGTCGACTACTGGGACGAACTGTGTGAGATCATGGATTGGACACTGACCAATGTATGCTCCACCATGTACATCTGCTGGGGATCGATGGCGGGGTTGAACTACCATTACGGCATCCCCAAGTACTGCCTCAGTTCGAAGTTGTCCGGCATATTCGAACACAGAAAACTGGATGATAAGGAACCGATACTGAGGGGTTTCGATGATGTCTTCTTCATGCCCCAGTCCAGACACACCGAGGTCAGGGCGGAGGACATCAAGAAGAACCCGCGCCTCCACATCCTGGCCACATCCGATGATTCCGGGGTCGGAATAGTAGTTTCGGAACGCAATCAGGTGTTCATAACAGGACATTTCGAATACGACCGGGGCACGTTGGCTTACGAATACGAGAGGGACCTGAATGCAGGCATGAATCCCCATATCCCCGACAACTACTTCGAGGATGATGACCCGCACAAGGACCCGATAGTCAGATGGAGGGGACATGCCACCATGTTCTTCACCAACTGGCTCAACTACAACGTCTATCAGGAGACGCCGTTCGACATAGATGAGATCGGGAGGGACAGGATATGATTCAGAAAATCGAGACAATGGAAGCGCCGGCAGCCGTAGGGCCGTATTCACAGGCCATCATACACAACGGGACCGTGTTCGTTTCAGGACAGATACCAGTGGATCCATCCACTGGTGTTATCCCTGACGATGTGGCCGAACAGACACGTCAGGCACTTACCAACCTGGGAAAGGTCCTGGATGCAGCAGGATCGGGATTGGACAAGACTCTGAGGGTCACGGTGTTCACAACCGAGATGGAGTCATTCTCCCGCATAAACGAGGTGTATTCCGAATTCTTCAAGGAACCGTATCCATCCAGATCCTGTGTGGGCGCATCATCTCTCCCGAAAGGGGTGAAAATCGAGATCGATGCGATAGCATACATCTGATCGGATCCGTTCACCGGGGATGCGCAGGGTATCGGAAATCATCACTGACGATACCGCTCCCCGGATTATCCCCATCATCCTACAATGTCGGACATGTGTTTCGCGGATCCGTACGATCACTGGACGATGGTCTTGGGATTGACCAGTTTACCGATGATGGCATCCCTGACGAAAGGATTGTATCCGTTCATATCGGGTTTGGTGTCCAGGATGCCCTGTATCTCATCTGCGATATGGGTGAATACCTCTTTGAATATCCTGCAGGAATCTCCACCGTTGTCCTCCACACACCCCTCGTGATAGGCATCCATGCTGCAACCTCCGTTGCAGAACCTGTAGATCTCACATGAGGCACATTTCTCGCGTCTTTTGATGGACGATAGTAGGATCCTCCTGAAACCCTCGGATTGGAAAGCTTCGGATATGGATCCGACCTCGTTTATGTTGCCCATGCAGTACTCCTGGGGACATGCCTTCGCACAGGGATAGATCGTACCATCGGGATTCACCGAGATCCACTTGGTCAGACAGGAAGTGTGAGCACAATCGGAGGGTGTGGGCTCACCCAGGTAGTTGAGGATGTACAGGTAGTGGGGGATCAGCGGAACCTCGGACTCCGAATCATGGAGCCATTCATCGAAGGCCTCTATGCTTCCCTTGATGTACTCATCGGCATCGGGAACGGTCCCGTTGCATGAAGCGCAACCTGCGGGTATGACCGGTGAGAACGATACATTGGTTCCACGGTCACGGAAGTAACGGTACAGCTCCAACTGCTTAGATGCCGTCTCAGACGAGATCGTGCAGCTGACGGAGTACTTGTCCTCCTTGTCGGAGAGGTATCCGAGTGTCTTCTCGACATCGCCTTCCCTGAGAACGTTGTTGTACGGCCCCTCATAGGATACTCCGACGTTGATCGCCTTCGTTCTGCAGTAGGACATGAGCCTGCGATTGATGTTGAGTCCATTGGTCTGGATCGTGTTGCCGTATCTGAATGACTGCTTACCGAAGTACTTCTCCTCAAGCTCTATGGCTTTCTTGTAGAACGACAGTGGGACGGTCAAGGGCTCGCCACCGTGCCAAATGAACCAGGCAGACTCGTATTCCTCGGAGACCTTGCGTATAAGGTTCTCCAAAGTCGCATAATCCATCTCACCTGGAACACGTTCCTCGGGGGTGTGATAGCAATGCCTACAGCTGATGTTACAGAAAAGAGTGGGTTTTACGACCACTGAAATGTAGGGTTTCATGGTAATAAGTTCCCGTCGCGGACGATGCACCGCGACGGGTGACAGACTCAGAAGGGCCAGTATGTCCAGACGCCGTTGAATCCGTTGGTTGCGTAACAGCAACAGGCGCAACAGACGACGATACAGCCGCCGAGACAGACGTACCACTTGGCGGTTGCGCAGCAACCACTGTCATTGCAACATCCGTAGTCGCACTTGGATGCTCCGTCGTGGCTACCCTTGTCGTAACGCTCGGCGTGCTCGGACGGGGGAAGTCCCTCCATGGACAGCGCAATGAATGCTGCAGGGGACTGGCTCTCATAAAGTGCGGTCAATTTGTCTACTGATTCTGCATCGTATGACATGATTCTCACCTAAACGGTCGTTACTCGACCCAATACTCGGCCGTACCCTTTGCGCATATTTAACTATAACCTAAGCCCAGTGGATACCCAGACTTCGAGATGGTGGAAAAAAGTTCCAGTCCGCCACGGTCAACAGTTTATAGATGGGTGACATAACCTCCGATGATGTTCGGATACACCATGCCAGCATACGGAAGGCTATCACCGGCAGACATGCGCCTCTATAGGAAATACTACTGCGAGGGATGCCATCAGCTCAGGGATGGTTTCGGCCTCAGAGGTGCTACCACCGTCAACTACGACATGACGTTCAACACCATTCTCCTGAACGCCATCGCCGGGGATGTGCTCGATTTCGAGGGCACTACCAAGAAGATCTGTGTTCTGCAGAGGTCCCAGGCAGATTCCGAACTCATGCGCGCCATGGCAGCCTATACGCTCATCCTCACCAAATGGGAACTGTTCGATGATAAAACCGACAAACCCTCGGTGAAGACCAACATCATCTCATCCGTCCTCAAAAATGCCATCGACAAGGCCGTCGACATGTATCCCGACTACGACACGATGGTCGGTGAGGGGTTCGCCGCACTCCGCGACCTGGAACTGGCGGGATGCAAGGATGCAAGGATGATGGGGAACACATTCGGTCGCGGATTGGTGGGAGCATTGGCCGACATAGCCGGCGATAGGAACAGTCCCGAACTGGAGAACGTCTTCGTGGAGCTGTCCACGATAGTCTACATCATGGATGCGGTCGACGACCTTGACGATGATTTCATGGATGGTACCTACAACCCGTTCCTGCCGGATAAAGGGTTCAAAAACGGGAAGGACCTGATATCCAAAGAACTGTACAGCATCTCGGATTCCATGAACACCACAATCGGATCCCTGCAGGGGTCCTACTCGATGATCAGGGACAGCATGCGCACCAATGTGAGTCTCTGCGATAACATCGTCTACTACGGGATACCCGAATCCGCGAGGAACGTTCTGACGGGTACCGCCAAGGCCAAGGCGAGCATCAAGAACGTACTGTCCAATCGCAAGGAACGCAGATCAGACAGGGCCTGATGGATCGTACCTGTCACAGACCTCCAGGTCCATGACCTCCGCCCCAGTGACCGTGCATGTTCCAGAACTGTAGTGGTTGCAGTTCCCACAACTACCGGGACGATACCTGTCGCAGGTGGAATCATTGTCTGTCGGGACGTTCTCGATCGTACACACCCATGATTCTCCGGCATGACGACAGTATCTGCATGTCCTGCATTTACGGTAGTTCTCGTTGGTCATCACCCCCTCATCCCGCAGATACGCCATAACCTTTGCCCCAACTGTAAAATACGGTCCCAATGATTGAGTCGCATGGCTACGGTGAAGGTGGGATACATGGGCATACCCGGTTCCAATTCGGAACAGGCTGCCCTGGAGTTCTCCGAAAAGATGGGTTGGGATCAAATCGAGCTTCTACCCCTTGTGGATTCCAAAGGGGTCATCGGAGGCATGGACTCCGGTGATTGCGATTACGGTGTAGTCGCCGTCGCCAACATAAACGCCGGACCCGTCGGTGAAACCCAGGATGCCCTTTCTGGAAGGGACGACATATCGATGATACTCGAACAGTGGGTCCCCATCCACCATTGTGTCTTCACCAAATCCGCCGATTCCCAGATTGACAGGATCGCCTCACACATACAGGCCATCCTGCAGACCAAGGGGAATCTCGCAAGACTGTTCCCTTCCGCTGAGTTGATGGAGGTGGAGGACACCGCGATCGCGGCCAGGTACCTGTCAGACGGCACGCTCCCCGAAAACACGGCCGTCATCTGCCGCAGGAACGCTGGTGAGATGTTCGGACTGCATCTCCTCCATGAGAACATCGAGGACCGTAGCGACAACATGACCCTCTTCCACCTGCTCAGGAAGGATTGACGATGTCAATATCCGATGACATAGAGTCCGAAGCCCGTACCCTCGACGACATGGTCTCCGAACTGAACAGGGAGGCCATGAAATACCGCGAGAACAGGGACAGGTTCCACCAGCAGGCCTCGGTACTCGCCGACAAGAGGAACCACCTCCAGGACAAGGCGAGGAAGCTTGTATCCGAGGCTAACCTTGTGAAGCAGCGCAGGGACGATTTCAACCTCTCGGCAAGGGAGGCCAAGGAGAAACGCGAAGAGTGGAACGACAAGGTCATGATCATGAAACAGCGTGGTGGTCTCGGCGACATGGGTGAGGCCAAGGCTCAAGCCCAGAACTACCACCAGAAAGTCGTGAAGTACTCTGCCAGCGGACAGGCGGCCCATGAGAAGATGATGCAGCTCCGGGAGGAGGCCGACAGGCTAAGGGAGGAGGCACAGGTCTGCCATGACCAGTATCTGACCTGCAAAAGGGCCGCGGATGCTGAGCACGAGAAGTACATCCGCACCATCAGGAAGATAGATAGGGTACGCAATGAACTTCCTGACTGATTCAGAAACGGGAAGGACGGTCCACGGACATCATCCTGTACATGCACGGGCGACCGGTCTTCGGATTGTCCCGTACGAACCTTCCGATCTCATGGAACCCCGATTTCTCCAGACACCTTCCAGATGCTTCATTCTCGATTTCATGTCTGGCTTGAATCCTTCTGTACGGAGTGTTCGTGAATATGTATCCCGTGACCGCACGTATAGCCTCCGTCATGTACCCTTTATCCCAGTAATCCTGGGCAAGACAGTAGCCCAGTTCGCAATATCCCGACTCGGGATGCTGTCTGACTGCGGTTACGCTACCGATCGGTACGTATTCACCACGCAGCGTTATACACCAGTCAAGTGAACCGCGGCTGTACTCCCTCACCCATTCCGTCAATACCTTACGCGTATGCTCCACATCGGGATGCACATCCCATGTCAGGAAATGCGTGACCTCGGGATCGGACATCCAGTTGCAATAACACGCCTCCGCATCAGATACAGCGAACCTGCGGAGGTACAACCTGTCGGTGACTATGGGTTGGGTCATCAACGTACCACATCCACCTGGATCGATTCCATCAGGTCCAGGGCCTTCTCCCCTGCAACACGGTCGTATGAAGCCACACAATCCGCCCTGACCTCGATCCTGGCATCCGGACATGCCGTACGGGCCATGACAGCATTGGATAGGACACACACGTTCGTGGCTACTCCGCACAACTCAATCTCATCGTAACCATCCAACACCTTGAGGAGTCTGGAACAGCCGAAGGTGTCTTTCTCCAGGATCATAGCATGATCGATGTAATCTGCCACGTGCCCGTAGATCAACTCCCCTCCGGTACCACGGATGCAGTGCCTGACGGGGAGCCGCTCACCTTCGAAGGTGGAAAGATAGTCCTCACCGTGTACATCCATCGTGAAAATAATGTCCCATCCCGATTCGAGGGCGAGATCCAACCTGGAACAAATTGCAGATTCTATCGAGCGGGCATCATCGCTACCCAAAGAACCGGTGACGAAATCCACCTGATAATCCACGATGATGATGACCTTCATCAGGCGGATTATGATTCACACCTTTATGTCCCTATTGGGGATGTGGCTGCGGATAGCCGTGTAGACCAGATTGTATGGGATCCCCATCTCGATGGATATCGCCACGCAGGACATCCCATGGCGGTAGCACTCTATGACGCGCTTGAACTTCTCCTCATCCAATGCGTTCTCGTTCCGGTCCACTTTGCCATCCGACGAGGAGTTGTCCAGATTCCAATCCCTGGACGAGCATGACGGGCACCTTTTGGGGACCCTGCTGCCCTTGACCACCCAGGTCTCGTTACAACGTTTGCACGTATAGGAGTTCGGGGGCACATTCCATTGGTGTGAACCGCATTCCGGGCACCTCTTGGGTGATCCGTTGTGGGAGTTCCACGTATGGTTGCACCTGGTGCATGTGACAGTCAACTCCGGCATATCCCACTTGATGGAACGACAGCGAGGACACCTTTTGGGAGGTTCCTCCCTGCGTGGCACCCATGTATAGGTACAACGTGAACATTTCAAGAGCGGATATGGACCAGGAATCAATTTAACACCCAATAGTACGTTCTGCTTTTCATAGTATTAAAGCATAATCAGTGAATGGACTTATTGTGATGTTGTCCGTAACTTCCAATTGGAATATTATGTTATGAAAGAAATAAATATTTTTGAGCATGCTCAAATTACAAAAATTATAAATATAAGTGGTCTTAACAACTTCGTTAAGCCCAGTGCTGGACGATGTTACCACCCCCGTTTAAATCCTATCCAGCACGAGAAGTAGATGTTGGCCCACTTTGGATGCCTAATCATTGCCATAAGTCCACGGGCGAGGGAATAACCCTTCCTAAACGGTTCCATAGCTGTGGATATCTCTTCATCGCCCCATTCGGAGAACGATTTGTGTGCCTCCATGAAATGGGGATCGAACATCAGATCCCTGTCGACCCACCTCTGATAACGTCCGACATCACCGGATGACAGGGCCTCGGCTGCCTTACGACCAGACACGAGTGCCGCCCCAATACCTCCGAAGCACAATGGGTTCGCCAAGCAGGCGGCATCCCCCACGAGTATGCACGAACCATCCACCACGGAAGGTGGAATGCCGATGACCATGTTGCGGGCACCGGTCTCCACAGCACCTTCGACGGAACCGCAGCCCTTTATGTATCCAACCGAAAGCATACCATCGGAGGAAGGGAACTCCCACTTGTACGCACCAGGGTATTCGCCACCGACCTCGAACCTGAGGGAACCGTCACCGGTACCGGGCACGATGTTGTTCACTATGGGCAGTACCTCCTGGGGCACATGACCGAACACATCCCTGCGAACAACAGAATGAGCACCATCAGCACCCACCAGCTTGTTACAACGTATGGAAGATCCATCGGACAATCCGACGATGAATCCATCCCCATCACGTGTCACCCCACGTGCTGTGGCATGAACGAAATCAGCGGAACAACCATCACGTATATTGGAGATCAAGGATGGACGATCCACAATCTGACCGCTCACCGGGATGTTTATCTCGATATCTCCGGGAAATGCGATGCAGATGCGGTCCACACGACGGATGACACCAGAGGGTTCGAATCCGGCCATGTTGAACATCCTGTCACTAACAGCCTCCCCACATATGCGATGGTACCTGTTGAATGGTCCATCAGACAACCTCTCCAGGACCACAACGTCCTCTTCTCCGAGACGAGACAGGTGATTGGCGGCGGACACTCCCGAAAGCCCGGCACCTACAACCAGGATATCGCATTCCCTCATGACCTGGAGATTGTGACCGCCGTGATATAATTTGTCCAGGTTCAACTCAGGAACCTGAACATACGGGAAACCGCAAGCCTCATGCGCTCCACCAACCGGTTTGACAGGTACTGCTCATGTGTGTAGGGTGTGCTGTCATCCACATCCTTCAGGAACTGATCCGCATACCATGTGCATACCGAACTGGAATACACCATCAGATTGGATTCGAAGTTCAGGGACAGGGAGCGGTAGTCGAGATTGGCAGATCCGATTGAGACACAGACATCATCGACGAGCACCATCTTCTGGTGTATGAAGCCGTTGTTGTAACGATAGACCTTGACTCCGGAACCCAATAGCTTGTTGGCATAGGTCTGATTGTTCCAGAACATGAATATGTGGTCCTTCTTGTTAGGAATGAGGATCCTCACATCAACGCCCAAACGTGCACTGTTGGAGAGCGCGGTCATGATGGAATCATCGGGTATCAGGTACGGTGTGGTCAGGTACAACCTGTTGCGGGCAGAGGTTATCATGGCCAGATACTGTAGCTGCACGGGATTGTCGGGATACGTGTCCGGACCGCCGCATACCAGTTGCAGACGGTCACCGTCATCGTATTCGCTCATGTTCTGAGCGAGGTAATCCGAGACGGGCCTCAACGGATCCTTCTTGCATGCATACTGCCAGTCTGCGGAAAACCTGACGATCAGGGGCAGGACTCCCGGACCCTCGATACGTACGGATGCATCCCTCCAATGTCCCAGCGGCCCCTCCCCCTGGTACTCATCGCCGATGTTCATCCCCCCGCAGTAACCGACCTCGCCATCGATGATCGCTATCTTTCTGTGATTCCTGTTGTTCTTCTTGGGATTCAGGAACAGGATCACCCCAGAATGGAACATGGCATAATGTCCTCCGGCTTTGACGAAGTTGCGTATGCCCATCTTCGGACCCTTGCCTATGCCGAAAGCATCGGTGAGAAGACGGACCTCGACACCTTCGCGGACCTTCTGGGTCAGGATCTCCATGAGTTCATTACCCCTGCGATCGTCACGGATTATGTAGTACTCCATCAGAATGGTCTTACGTGCCCTGCGGAGATCGTCGTACATGGCATCCATCTTGTCCCTACCCTCGGTGAACGGGAGGATGTGGTTGCCGTACGAGTATGACCAACCACCGGCATCGGCCACGGTCTTGGCCAACCTCATGGTGGTATCATCGAACACCTTCGCGGCCATATCCTCCTGCAACATATCGCGGTGGTAATCGTTCACGGCCATCAGTTCGCGGTCCGTTATGTTCTTCGGCATGAACTGACGCCGTGTGTACAGGGAACGCCCCAGATACATGTAGAGTATGAAACCGACCGGAGGCAGGCATATCAGCAGGATTATCCAAGAGATGAATGTACGCGGATCGTAACGTTCCAGGTACAGGAGTAAAATCAATGCGAGAACATCAACTGCCACTATCAGGAGAATCCAATCCGCGATGAGATCGATTATGAACCATGACGGGTTTTGTGTGATGTTCATCTTGTTACACTTCCATCGTCATGGTATTTAACTAAGTCGAATGAAACAACAGTTGCACAATGCGATATGCAGCCATTGTGTCTGATGTGAGACATACAGTCTAGAAACCGTTTTAAAAGCGTTACACCTGCCAGCCGACAGTGTAATCATGAAATTGAAAGAATTATACGATAAATGGGAGTCCACCAGCCTGGTCCTCCGCATCCTGTGCGGACTGGCGATCGGTCTCGTGCTGGCACTCGTCATACCGGGACTTCCCCTGATCCCCCTTCTGGGTACGCTGTTCGTCGGTGCCCTCAAGGCGATGGCTCCCCTGCTCGTGTTGTTCCTTGTCATAGCGGCATTGTCCCGTTCCGGCAAGAACCTCGGAAGCAGATTCAAGTTCGTCATATCCCTCTACCTCGGAAGCACGATCATCGCTACCATCGTGGCCACGATCCTGAGCTTCGCGTTCCCCGTCACAGTGACACTCACGGGAGATGTCACAGATATGGCTGCAACCGGCAGTCTGGAGGAACTCGTGACGAAACTGCTCACCGGAATGGTGTCCAACCCCGTCACCGCGATCACAGAAGGAAACTACCTGTGCATCCTCTTCTGGGGAGTCGTTGCCGGACTCGTCATGAGGGCCATCGCATCCGAGACCACCCTCAAGGTCGTGGATGACGTGTCCTCCATAGTCACCCGCATCATCCGCATCATCATCAGCTTCGCACCGTTCGGTATCCTCGGACTCATCTACGATGCGGTTTCCTCCAACGGTATGGATATATTCTACGAATATGGCGCACTTATCGCCATCCTCGTTGCCTCGATGCTCATCGTGATCCTGGTCACCAACCCCATCCTCGGTGGACTCTTCATGCGCAGGAACCCCTATCCCCTGCAGTTCAAATGCCTCAAGGAAAGTGCTGTCACCGCATTCTTCACCAGGAGTTCCGCCGCGAACATCCCCGTCAACATGTCACTCTGTGAGAAGATGGGTCTGGACAAGGACTTCTATTCCGTGTCCATCCCCCTCGGTGCCACCATCAACATGAACGGAGCAGCCATCACCATCACCGTGATGACCCTTGCAGCCGTGCACACCATGGGTGTCGAAGTCTCGATCGGAACGGCAATCGTCCTCTGCCTCGTTTCGGTTATCGCAGCCTGTGGTGCATCCGGTGTCGCCGGAGGTTCACTGCTCCTGATCCCTCTCGCCTGTTCCATGTTCGGAATCGGAGAGGACATCTCCATGCAGCTCGTCGCTATCGGATTCATCATCGGAGTCATCCAGGATTCCCTTGAGACAGCCCTCAACTCCTCTGCGGACGTCTACTTCACTGCAGTGGCTGATATGAAGGACAGGAAGGACAAGGGATTGGATTCCGAGCTTAACCTCTGAACAACCATTCCGTCCGAAAGGACGGACAAACCCCTTCACACTTATACCCCCAGGATTTTCCCCACCGTCATGAAGGAATCTCTCGGACCAGCTTCCACGGTCTATCCGGAACCCGTGTTCATAATCGGAACCTACAACGACGACGGTACACCCAATGCCATGAATGCGGCTTGGGGTGGTATCGCAAATGAGAACAGGATAATGATCTGCGTGGACAAGGGTCACAGGACCGCACACAACCTCGTCAAACGTGGTGCATTCACAGTATCGATGGCGGATGAGGACACTGTCGTCGCATGCGACTACGTCGGCATAGTCTCGGGAAACGACGAACCCGACAAGTTCGCCAAAGCCGGATTCCATGCAACCCGCAGTGACAAGGTCGATGCTCCCCTGATCGATGAGTTGAAGATGTGCCTTGAATGCAGGGTCATCTCCTATGATGACGACGAGATGCTGATCGGAGAGATAGTCGACATCAAGGCCGACCCAGATGTGCTCACCGATGGCAAGGTCGATCCGGCTAAACTCAAACCCATCACGTACGACCCGGTCAACCGCAGGTACTATGGTTTCGGGAACCAGGTGGGCAGAGCATTCTACGATGGCAAGGCCCTCAGGTGAACCGATCACGCATCATCCAAACCTTTTCCAACCTTTCCCAACCCATGATGTCCACATCCGACCGTTAGATTCACATTCAAGAAACCTATACGCCGTGGCATGTTCAAAACAATCAATGTTTTCACCGGCACCATGGAGGTGTCCGAATGACCAGGGTCGCACTCGTCGGTGCATGCGGAAGGATGGGTAGCCTCATCATCCGCCGTGTCCTCGCCACCGAGGGCATGGAGGTATCTGCAGCATTCGACCTCGTGAACATCGGAAAGGACATCGGCGAAGTCGTCGGCGTCGGCAAACTCGATGTCCCCGTATCCGATTCCAAGGACCTTGCAGCTGTCCTGAAGGAGAGCAAGACCGATGTCCTCGTCGATTTCACCATCGCCGCAGCGACTGCCGTCAACGCACCCATCGCAGCCGAAGCGGGAGTCAACCTCATCATCGGTACAACGGGACTCACCGCAGAGCAGAAGACCAACATCACCGAAGCCGTCATCAAGAACAACGTGGCAGCAGTCATCTCATCCAACTACTCCATCGGAGTCGGCGTGTTCTTCAAGCTCATCAGGGACGCCACCAGGTACCTCGGAGAGGACTACGACGTCGAGATCCTCGAGGCCCACCACAACCAGAAGAAGGATGCCCCCAGCGGTACCGCAGTCACAGCGGCCGAGATCATCAGCAAGGAGCTCGGCGGAAGGGAGTACGCCTACGGACGCGAGGGAATCTGCCCCCGCGGAAAGGAAATCGGAATCCACGCCATCAGGGGCGGTGACATCGTCGGTGACCACACCGTCATGTACATCGGAAACTCCGAGAGGATCGAAATCCGTCACCAGGCACACTCCAGGGAGATCTTCGTGGGTGGAGCCGTCCTCGCAGCAGGATGGGTCGTCAACCAGAAGAAGGGTGTCGTCTACGAGATGGCCGACGTCCTGAACTGATCCAAACACCCCGGTCTTTCCGACCGGGGCCCAAACCCTCATAATCCATGTTTCCGATGACCGATTTTCCGTCAATAACCATCGTTCGGACTGTTTTATCCCCCATGTCGTCGAATCATCACTCATGTCAAAATTCGTGGTGAAGAAGACGAAGAACGACGGATACATGTTCACACTGCATGACGATGAGGGTGAGGTCCTGGGCAGATCCCAGGTCTACAGATCCATAATGAGTGCCGAGAACGGCATCCAGTCGGTGAAGAAGAACCTCTCATCGGACATACTGAACCTTGTCTCCGAGGAACATGAACCTGTGAAGAACCCCAGATGGGAAATATACAAGGACACTGCAGGGGAGTTCCGTTTCAGGCTCAGGGCCTCCAACGGGGAGATAGTCCTATCCTCTAACGCGTATCCCCATGAGGTCCTGTGCATGGACGGCATATCCCGTGCAAGGGGATGCGCTGAGAATGCGAGGATGCTCCACCATAGCTGAAACCATAGGGCCCTGTGGATCGGGGCCCTGCCATCCCACACAGTATATCATCGATGACGGGATGGGATGCCCGGTGATGTAAACGATCTACAGTCAACTAACTTACCTGGCCATGAGAATAGCCTATGAGGCGCACCATGGTGTTATGGACAGGAGCGGTGCCCCGTACATCTTCCATCCCTATGCGGTTGCCGACAGGATGGATGATGAGATCTCCACCGCCGTGGCACTTTTGCATGATGTAGTCGAGGATACCGACATCTCTTTCGAAGATCTGCATGAGATGGGGATCCCCGATACGGTGATCGGTCCTCTCAAGTTGCTGACCCATGACGATGACACCCCGTACATGGACTACATCAGAGGAATATCCAAGGATCCTGTAGCCACGAAGGTCAAACTCTCCGATCTGGCCCACAACATGGATACATCCCGCTTCTGCAGACCGATGACGGAAAAGGAAATCACCAGGATGGGGAAATACGAGGATGCCAAGGCATTGTTGCTTTCCGCTCAGAAATCGATGATGGATGAAATGTGATGTGGATCGAAAAATGCCGATGATGAACGGTTCCGGCCTATTGTGTCTACATGATACCTGGCAATCGTTGTTTGTGATGAGGAGTGATTGTTTTCATCACCGGCATTCTCCAAACCCAGATATTCAAACTTAAAGGTTGTGAATATTGGATGGATGGAGTATCCATAAATTACTTTCCTACCATCGGACCCTGAAGAGAAGGTTCATTGTTCCTTGATGTCAGATGATAGGATCTCTGCTTTCCTTCCAAGGATGTCATCAGTCACGATGGTGGAAATCAATGCCTCCATACCAAGTCTGTCGATGGTCGATGCAAGACGCTCCTTGGCATACGCGTTCTCCTTATACCACAATATGATCTTCTCGATCATATCCGGAACCTCTGACTCGGATACGGTTCCAGGCAAGGGTGTACCGATACGCTTCTTCTTACCCCAGGTCCCACCCACATAGACACGACATGCGGATTCGGAATCCCTCACCAATGCTTTGAATGGACACTTGCCGACGCATATCCCGCAGCCGATGCACCGATCCTTGTCGATGGATGGGCCACCATCTGCCACCGATACAGCCCCAACTGGACATGCCTCCGATACGATGCACCTGGAACATCCCCTGCAGGATCCCCTATCCAGTGTCACAGTCCTGCAACCTTCGATACCCACATCGTTGAGACTGGGTTTCATGCAACTGTTGGGACATCCACCCACACCGATCTTGAACTTGTGGGGCAGTCTCACATCCCTCATACCCAGGTAGAATCTCTCGTGGATTGTTCTGGACAGTGCACGGGTATCGATGTTACCGAAGACGCATGTATCCCCTTTGCAGGCCGTTACAGGACGGATCTTGGCTCCGGTTCCACCGAACATCAGACCATGGTCCTCCACGAACCTCTCCGCTTCGGGGATCCGATTATATGGGATGCCTACTATCTCCGCAGATTGACGGGATGTGAACACCACATTTCCGTTGCCGAACCTCTCCGCACATTCCGCTACATGACGGAGATCATCCGAAGTGAACAGACCTCCGGCAGACACTACCCTACCTGAGAAACAACCAGTACCCCTGTTCTGGAGGAAACCCCTGCCCTTGACACTCGTAATCTGTTCCTTCGTCAGTTCCATATCTTTTCAATAATAATTGAGGTATATACCACTATTCTCATTCATTTTCAAATTAACACTTGGTTTGTTATCTTCCAGTACCGAGACAGCTCACAGCACCTTGATATCAAGAAATAGATGATGTGGACACAATCGGCTTGCACCAACATCCTTTGAACATCAAATGCCGAAAACCCATGATGATACCTGAACTACATGGAAACCTGGACATGATCTGATATACAAAATGAACAGGAACCGAATTCCGAATCGGCGAATCCATTCTCCGACTCGAACATTTGAGTGCTGGATAAAAGGAAGTGGCGAACGGGAGGGAGTTCACATGACTGATGGCCAGCATGTCCCTACGATTCGTCATAATTGTCCATTTTTTCACGTTTTGCTTCCTATGGAAAACACCATTTCCAAGCCATAAAGTCGTGGCGGAATTCCATGGAATCCTGTACTCATGCTTTCCAAACCACTTTCGAAAGTCATCAACCAAACCATTTCCCAAACCCCTTAAGGAATCCTCTAAGGAAGAGGAGGTAAGCGCAATGAGTACAGAAAACAAATCAAGCAATGTACAGAACGTGATAGCGAATGCCTTCGGCAATGTAGCACAGGCACCCACCGATAACCCTCCGATCAAGGAGAATGTCATGTCCTTCAGGAAGAACAAGGTCTATCTCAGCCTCGACCTCAAATCATACTACGACAGCAAGAAGGGTGCTTACACCGAACTCACACCCAGACTCACCAGCTCCGCGGATGGCGTTTTCTACAACCTTCCTTCCGATTCCGAGTTCCTCAAGGATTACGGGGAGTTCATCTTGAAACTTGCTGACACCCTCGACGGCATCATGATCGACAACTCCGTCATCAACGACGATGTCGGAAACGCGAAGAGGATACTCCAGAGATTCGTCA
>JAGBGN010000135.1 GCA_017935945.1 Candidatus Methanomethylophilaceae archaeon
GTGTAAAGATTCCTCTCCGGATTGGACCCAACGGACCTCCATCCTACCATCGCCCATGTCCGAACCACGTTCACGCCTGTTCACCATCAGACCGCGTGATCCAAGATCCATGACCAACTTCTGACCCCTAGCCTGGACTATCCCTCTGAGTTGATCTAGGTCGGTCGCATCCATAACCATGTTGTCGACTGCCGTGATGTGAGAAAGGAATACTTCCGCTATGTCGCGGATGTTCAGGACCGATGCACGGTCGAGATCGGAGCGGAGATGCCTGTTGGTCTGCTCCAGATCGGATATCTCCGAATCCGCTTCAGACACCTTGCATTCCAGGTCAGAGATCCTTGCAGTCATTTCAGAGATCCTAGAGATTTGTGATGCCATGACTCCATCACGGGTTTCAAGCTCCGATTCGATATCTGCCCTGATCGTTTCGGATTCATTGAGCCTGGTAGAAAGTTCCTTAACCTTCTCTTCGAGGGATGATATGGTGGACCTCATGACCTCGACCTCATCCTCCGATACGGTGGGTTGCTGCCTTGCAGTTGGAGTTATGGTCTCTACAAGGTCCTCACGGGTACGGAAAACCATCTCGGGAATGAATGACAGTAGGAATCCGCAGGAACGGCAGTATGCCTTCCCACCCTGAACGATGAATCCCGCTGAACTGCACCTGCAACCGATGGTTCCAATGGCATACTTGACCGGAACGGATCTGGTCCGTTCGGACTGGGCCCTTGTTGAGATCTTGATACCCAGCATTACTGTCCGACCCCCTGGATATTGGATGCAAACCCTATCCTGTTACCTGCCCTGTCTGTGACTGTGATCTCCAGTATACCATTGGAATCCAGTGTGAGTGTAACCCACATACGGAATCCCCTTGCCCTGCCGATGAACTCCGGAGGGACCTGTACGGTCACACGGAGGCCGTTGGCGACCTCTCCGCAACCCATGTCGAACCAGTCGGCATCCTCCCCATCACCACGGATCGCCTCGGATTCGTAGATGTCGAAGTTCACGCAGGTCTGGTCATCCCTCATTGGGATGAAGTCTGACTCGGACCGGACGGAGATCCTGTCATCATCACCGAAGGGTGTGCCCTTGTAGATCATGTTGTAGATCCTGTGCTCCTCACCGTTGTACCTGGAACGGAAACCGTATGTCTGGGACGCTGAATCCAGGACCTTTACACCCCTTGCGGAACCATCTATGGCATAGTTGAACTTGGAGAACACGGCGGCCCCCTTCGCTATGGCCTTCGAGGGTTCGTACACACAGACCTCATCCTCGGAGTAACCGGTGTGCTCCCTGATGCCCTCCGCTATCTGGGGCATGTTGCAGCTTCCACCGACAAGCACTATCCTGTGGGGTAATACATCCCCATTACCCGCACCCTCCAACGCGGAGTCCATTACCGACAATGCACGGTCAAGCAGATGCCTGGTGCAACCGTTGAACTCCGAACGGCTGAATCTTGTGTACTTGTCCTCCCCGCCCATGGTGAAGAAGATCATGGATTCATCTGAAAGGGTGAGATCCGTCTTGAGTTTGGTGATTGAGGTCATGAACCTGGCATGCTCCTCCTCGGATCCATTCCAGGTATCGATCCCCAACTTGCCGAGGACGGCGGATGCCAGTTCCGAATCCCAATCGTTACCTCCGAGTTCGAGGTCCCCAGCCTTGGAGAGGATCCTGTACTCCCTGGTAGCAGGATCGTGTTCCACCAGGCTTACATCCAGTGTACCCCCGCCGAGGTCGAAGACCATGATCCTCTGGACACCTTCGTACCTGGTACGGATATCCTCGCTGTACAGATAAGAGATGGCGGCGGCCACAGGCTCCTGCAGGACCCTGACGTTCTCCTGCGAGAGGTTCGTGATCCTGACGACGGTATCCCTGATCAACCTGTTGTAATCGGAAGCCAGCATCTGACCGTCCGCTATCCCCACGGGAGCCGTGATCGTCACACCCTCGATCTCGGTGTTCCTGTACTCCCCGCTCCTTATGGCAGCGGCCCTCACCTCGGAGATCATATATGTGAGGTACTTCTCAATGACCTGTCCGACGGTGTACTCCCTTCCACCACTGAAGACCGTCTTCCCCAGATTTGATGGGTCCTCCCTGACAGTCCTCTTCATGTTGCGGACGATGTCTGCAGAATGCCTGTAGGAGTCTCCGGTTAGGCACTCCTCCCCGTACAGTTCCCTGTCCTCCTCAGATGAGTATCTAAAGAGTGTGGGGATACCCATCCCTGTCGTGTCTCTCATGAACGTGGTCACGGGGATGAGTCCGTTCATGATCGCTGCGGTCGTGTAGCATGTTCCGAAATCTATGCCGATCAACATCTTCGTTTTCCTCAGAACATGTCATGCATCAGAACTATATCGAAAAATCATTTTATAGTAAAAATATTATTTTTACTATATGCATGTGCACATCGCCACAGTGGGATATGAGAAAGAGTACATCTACAAAGTATTCAAAGAAATTGGAAAAGTAGATGTAATCTATTTGCTACATGCAAAAGACCTCAAAAAGACAGCCGATGAATTATCCGATAGCTTTTCGACACTTGGATTCAGAGTTGAATTGAAGGAGATCAAGCTTGATGATTTCATGAGCATTGTGAACTTGATATACGATATTGCTAAGGA
>JAGBGN010000136.1 GCA_017935945.1 Candidatus Methanomethylophilaceae archaeon
CGCCAGTCTCGGAAATCCCCGTGCCATGTTCACCATAGCGATGATGTACCATCTGGGGATCTACGTCAGGCGCAACGACAAGAAAGCCCTCGACATACTCAGGAGGGCAGCGGCCGCGGGATCTGAGGACGCCCACTTCTACCTTGGACGCATGTACGAGGATGGAAAATTGCCCAAGGACACGGAACAGGCCATCAACCACTTCACACATGCGGCCATCAACGGATTCCTGCCCGCACTGTATCACCTGAGCAAGTACATGGACCATCCCGAGGTGCATGTCCGCAAGACCAGGATCGGGAGG
Source organism: Candidatus Methanomethylophilaceae archaeon (assembly GCA_017935945.1). GTDB lineage: Archaea > Thermoplasmatota > Thermoplasmata > Methanomassiliicoccales > Methanomethylophilaceae > Methanoprimaticola. The sequence goes on from JAGBGN010000136.1 coordinate 305, forward strand.
CGTTGACCATGTCCTACGAGACAGTCTTCCAATCGGCACAGGACGGAGATCCCGACGCACAGGTCGCCATGGGCTACCTCTTCTTCGAAGGAAACGGGGTCGTCCAGGACCGTAGGGAGGCCGCGAGGTGGTTCGGCCTTGCAGCCGACCAGGGGAACGCCGAAGCCATGTGCAACCTCGGACACATGCGTGCCCATGGAACCGGTATGAGGTTGGACCTCGAGAAGGCTATGGAGCTCTACACCCGTTCCGCCGAACTCGGCTACCCCCGTGCCATGTTCAACCTCGGGGTGATGTACACCGATGTCAAGGGGATTGAGCAGGACTGGGAAAAGGCATACTACTGGTACGGAAAAGCAGCCGAAGCCGGCAATGTGATGGCCCTTTACCGCGTCGCGGTGATGGATGAGGAGGGCAGGGGCGTCCCAGTAAACCTCCGCAAGGCCTCCGAAGCATACGAACGCTGCTTCGATGCAGGATACCCCAAGGCAGGTTTCAGGCTGGCCATGATGCACCTCGAGGGAAGGGGATTCCAGAGGAACCCAGACAGAGCCTCCAAGATAATGGCCAGAGCCGCGGAGATGGGTTCCGAAGATGCGATGTGCGCACTCGGTAAGATGTCCCTGACCGGCGAGGGCATGGTCAAGAGCGAGAACAACGCCCGCAAATGGTTCACCAAAGCGGCCAACAGGGGAAACGAGGAGGCCGCCGCCATACTGAAGGAGCTGAAGAGATGAGGATGAGCGAATACCAGCTGGATTCCATCCTCAGGATGCTTTCGGATATCAAGGACAGGAGTCCGTTCTATTCGGAGAAATTCAAGAACGTGGACATCTCGACCATCAAGGATCAGCAATCATTCGAAACGTTGCCGTTCACGGACAAGTCCGATCTCAGGGAAGCTTACCCACTGGGACTTGCAGCCGTGTCGGAAGACAAGATCGTGAGGATACATTCATCCTCGGGAACCACCGGCACACCGGTCGTCATACCGTACACCGCTAAGGATGTCGATGACTGGGCAGTCATGTTCGAACGCTGCTACAGGATGGCAGGCGTCACTCCTGAGGATAGGGTGCATATCACACCTGGATACGGCCTCTGGACCGCAGGTATCGGATTCCAGGCCGGTTGTGAGAAACTCGGTGCCATGGCCATCCCCATGGGTCCCGGCAATACCGAGAAGCAGATCCGCATGATGCAGGATCTCGGTTCCACGGTCCTCTGCTCTACATCATCCTATGCACTGCTCCTCTCCGAGGAGATATCGAAACGTGGACTTCGTGACACGATAAAGCTCCGCAAGGGCATCATCGGCTCGGAACGCTGGGGAGAGAAGATGCGCCAATCCATCGCTGACAAACTCGGATTGGAGTTCTATGACATCTACGGCCTCACCGAGATATACGGACCCGGGATAGGGATCAGTTGCGATTACAGCAACGGCATCCACATGTGGGACGATTACATCTACTTCGAGATAATAGACCCGAACACCGGCGAGAACCTCCCCGACTGCGAAGTGGGAGAACTAGTCATCACCACGTTCAGGAAGGAAGGTGCACCCCTCATCAGGTACAGAACACACGACCTCACC
>JAGBGN010000014.1 GCA_017935945.1 Candidatus Methanomethylophilaceae archaeon
ATATTCGACTTACCGGATCCATTGGGTCCGGTGACTGCAGTATAACCTTCCATCAGGGGTACGACTAATTTACCCCCGAATGACTTGAAGTTCTCAAGCTCGACCTGTTTTAAGTACACGTTACACCCCACCAAGGGCAGTTGAGGTAACCCTCTTTGCATCCCATCATCGTGCATGTCAGGTCAGCCACGGCCCTTCGCCCCGTGCCCGTGCACGACATATAAGTTAACGCGCGCTTAGTATATAAATAAGGAGATTAAGGAGGAAAACGGCGGTTTCACGACGGACTGGCATGATGGGCGTCAGGGACGCTCACGCATGACCAGTTCCGGGATGTCGGCCACAGAATCGAGGATGTACGTGGGTTCTGTGCCTCCCTCCACCACATCATCGGCGCTCGCCTCACCGGTGAGGACCATTATCGACGCGGTTCCGGCATCGTGGGCCATCCTTATGTCGGTGTACAGGCGGTCCCCGACCATCACGGTGTCCGACGGGTCCACGCCCATCTCCAATGCGGCCATCTCCAGCATCAGACGGTTCGGTTTGCCTATCACGACGGCATCGGTCTGGCACATCTGCTCGAACATGCGGATGAACGGCCCTATGTCTATGTCGTAACCGTCTGCCGCCGGACAGAGGTCGTCGGGATGGGTGGCGATGAGCTCCGCGCCCTGCATCAGGAAACGGTACGCGGCGTTGATCTTCTCGTAGGTGATGGTGCGGTCGAAGGTCAGGAGGACTATGTCCGGATCGGAATCCACGATGTCCAATCCCGATTGGACCATCTCCTGCACCACATCGTCCGCTGCCACGGGGTACACCCTGGAACCGGGACGCTCGGACAGTATGAAGCGTATCGTGGCGATGTTGGATGTCAGGACGTTCTCGATACCGATGTCGAAACCCATGGACCTGAGCTTCTCATAGTAGAATGTACGTGCATGGGTGGAGTTGTTGGTCAGGAACACGAACGGTATCCTCTGACCGATGAGGAAGTCTATGAAGTCCGTGGCACCCGGTATGACGTTGCCGCCCTTGTAGACGGTCCCGTCCATGTCTATCATGAATCCGCCGAAGCTCATCCCATCTCCTCCCTGACGATTGCCATGGTCCTGCGGAGCTCCTCACGGGACACCTTGTTGTATATCGTTGCAGCCGGATGGTACGTGGGGAGGAAACGGACATCGACCTCTCCGACACGGATGGTGGTGATCCTGTTGACGATCTCAGACATCTTGCCGTCGAATCCCATGAGGTCCCTGCAGGCCGATTTCCCCAGACCTATCACCAGCTTGGCGCCGACGATCTCGGATTCGAGGAACGCCCTGCAGGCATGCATCTCATCCGGGGTTGGGTCGCGGTTACCTGGAGGACGGCACTTGACCGTGTTGGTGATGAGGACGTCGGACCTGGAGATGCCGGCATCCTGCATCATGCCATCCAGTATCTTCCCGGAACGGCCCACGAACGGTCTGCCCTCCAGGTCCTCGTTCTCACCCGGTGCCTCGCCGACGAAGACTATGCCCGATGATGCGTCCCCGTCGGGAAGAACGATGTTTGTGCGGCCCTCACAGAGTCCGCACAGCCTGCAATCTGCGTCCGGCCTCATCTGGCCTCTTTGACGAGATCTGATGCCTTCACCAGGGGTTTGAATCCGACCCCGATCTCCTCGAGGTTCTCCCTGCCACCGCCCTCACGGTCGATGACGGACATGACGTGGGTGACCTCTGCACCGTTCTCACGGAGGGTCGCGATGGCCTTGATGCTGGATCCGGCGGTGGTGATGACGTCCTCGACCACGAGGACCTTGTCACCGGGGTTGAGGTCTCCCTCGATGAGCTTTCCGGTACCGTGATCCTTCTTCTCCTTCCTGATCATCACGTAGGGGATGCCCGTGGCGAGCGAGAGCGCTGCCGCAAGGGGCACTGAACCGAGGACGACACCGGCGATCCTGTCGGGACGGATGTTCTCCGCCTGCATCCTCTCAGCCATGAGCTGGGATATGAGGTACAGGACACGGGGGTTGGTACTTGCCTTCTTGATGTCGATGTAGTAATCGCTCTTGGCTCCGGAGGCGAGTGTGAACTCGCCGAACTGGAGTGCTCCGCACTCCTTCAATGCTGTAGAAAGCTCACTCATGTGGATCACCAGGGTTCTTTCTTGAGGCCCATCCTGTAGCCTATGATGTTGACCGAACGGTGGATGGCGAACATTATGACGAATATGAAGATCAATGCGAGGATGTTCCATCCCTCAATGTATGTCTGGTACACCCAATCCGGGAAGAACAGCGTGGTCAGCAGCAATGCACCGATGACAAAATCATACTGATCGAGGAAAGGTGCCTTCTGACCCCTCTCCATCCCCAGCCTGCGTTTTATGAAAGCGCCGCAGAGATCTCCAAGCACGGCTCCGAAGGACAGGCACGCGATTATGCCCATGTTGCTCCAGAAAGGTCCGTAGCCCCAATAGTCGACGGGGTCCCAGAACGCGGAGATCAGGAGGAGTATGGAACCGAGTGCTATACCGGTCAACGAACCTCCGATGAATCCTCCCCAGGACTTACCGTCACCGAATATCCTCCTGCCGTTCCAACTCCTGCCGAAATCGATCTTGAGATCACCGCCGAAAACTACTGCAGCGGAATTCGGGATCATAGCGGGAAGGAACAGCCACAGCCCGTTGAACATGATGATCAATGCACATGCTACGTCCATAGGATATCCTCGCCACATACAATACGGGAAGGGTCTTTAACCCTTGTCCAAGCCCCGTCACGGGACCCGGGCGATAGCAAGCGATTTATCGTCGGTGGATGGATTAGGGTTCATGTTGGTCCTCGATAGTTCCGCATTCTTCTCAATGGACAACCTGCCCGAGGAGGAGCACGTCTGCCCCCCGGGAGTTATCAGGGAACTCGAGAACCATGGCGACCCGCGCCTGGCCCTCTGGGGCGACATGGTGAGAGTCTCCGACTGCAGCAGGGAATCCCTGGCCAAGGTGGACGAGGCGGCCTCCCGCAGCGGGGACGACGCCAGGTTGTCCCCCGTGGACCGTACGGTCCTCGCGTTGGCATTGGATGTGGACGGCACCATATGGTCCGACGACTACTCCATCCAGAACGTCGCCCGCATACTGGGCATCGGCTTCAAGCCGGTAGGCATGGAGGGCATCAAGAAGGTCGTCAAATGGAACTACAAGTGCACCGGTTGCGGTAAATGGTACAAGGACAACCAGCCTGATTGTCCCATATGCGGTTCCGCCCTGAAGGGCTGCAGACGCAAGAAGTGATCACGGGAAGATGCGCCTGCAACGGATCAGGTTGTTCATCCTGCGCTTACCGAGGAGGTTCATGCAGAATGTCGTGGACCATTCCGTCCTGAATGCGAACGTGTCCGCGAGCTTCTTGCTGTTGGCTCCGATCTTCAGGGGCTTCTCCATGATGTGTCTCCATCCGGACTCGTAATCGGTGAGGGGCGCAGAGGACGAGATGTTCGCTGCAGCGACCTGACCGCATACGCGACCTCCGATGAGGGCGAGCGGGATACCTCCGCCGTTGACCGAGAACACGTGTCCTGCAGCATCTCCGACCACCATGCCGTTCCCGGACACGGTGCGTGCGATGGGACCTTCGCTGGGGACGTACTTGCCCTCGAGCTTGTAGTCGACCTCGAGTCCGCGCTGCTGGGCGAACTTGTCGAAGAACGATGAAAGCGAACCGCTGGCGAACTTCGGGGAGAATCCGACACCGACGTTGGCACGTCCGTCCTTGGGTATGATCCAACCGTATGCTCCGGGAGCGATACCGCCGAAGTACATGTACATCTTGGAATCGAAATCACCGTTGACCTGGGCCGTCACAGCGGGGTAGGGGTTGCGGTTCCTATCCAGTCCCAGGGACTGTGCGACACGGGAACCGGGACCATCGGCACCGATGAGGACCTTGTACTCGATCTCGCCCTGGTTGGTGAACGCGACATTGTCACGTGTATCCTTGAAGAGGCAGTTGGTGACCAGTTTTGCACCCTCCTCGACTGCACGGTCGGCGAGGTATTGGTCGAAACGGTCCCTGTCGGTGGTGTAACCATCGTATTCGAGGACGGTCTCCTTCCCCTTGGGGTTGACGAGCACGATTCCATCGACGTCGCGGCAGCGAAGCTTGTCGGGTATGTCGAAAAGTGATTCGGCATCGGTGAGGTTAGGGAACGTGTCCTTGATCTCATCAGTGGCGGGCATGAACTCACCGCATCTGACAGGCACTCCAACTTCGGGACGCCTCTCGATCATCATAACCTCAGCGCCACCTTCGGCCGCATATCTGGCAGCCGTGCTGCCTGCGGGACCCGAACCGACGACCAGAACATCTACCTTGGTCCTTTCTACCATGTGAATCACCTGTCACGGTCCACGACATAGTGTGCGAGGGCAATCATGGACTGCTTGTACTCCGAATCAGGGACCTCGTCGAGACTGGCGAGGGCCTTGTTGATGTATCCGCGGGCGACATCCATGCAACGCTGGACCGCATCCGTGGAACGGATGAGTTCGAGGGCCTCGTGGACATCATCCATGGAGACCTCCGGAATCATGAAGAGCTCCTTGATCCTGCCGCCGTGGACTTCGTCACGCATAGCGAAGATGACAGGGAGCGTGGGCTTGCCTTCGAGGAGGTCGGTACCGACCGCCTTTCCGGTGTTGTTGGGATCGCCGGTGACGTCGAGTGTGTCATCGATGATCTGAAATGCGAGACCGAGGTTCAGGGCATAATCGCCGAACGCCTCCATGACCTCTGCATCCGCATTGGCCACTGCAGCACCGGATTTCACGGATGCCTCGAACAGCTTGGCGGTCTTACCTGTGATGATGTCTATGTAATCGTCCTCGGACACGTTGATAGCGTGCTCGTAATCCTTCTGGATGAACTCTCCGGCACCCATCGCGGCCGACGCCTCCACGACAAAATTGACGATGTTCGGAGCCGAATCCGCCAGGAGACGGAATCCCATGGCGAACATGAAATCACCGGCAACGATGGCCTTGCTGACGGTGTACTCCTTGTGGAGGGTCTTGCGTCCACGTCTTGTCTCACCCATGTCGTTGATGTCGTCATGTATGAGCGTGGCACTGTGGATGATCTCGTATGCCGAACCGATGTTGATCGGGATCATGCAGTCCTTTCCGCCACAGGCGTAGTAGGACATTATGCACAGGGCCGGCCTGAGCCTTTTGCCACCGGATCCCACGACATACTGGCACATCTCGGTCAATTCAGGATTGTCTGATGAGAGATTCTCCATCATGACGTCCTCTACGATAGAGAGTTCGCGATCTATGCAGCTGTGCCAATTGTCGACCATCGTTGCTCGTATCACCGTTGCATACTTAACCCTTTCAACTCTGGCGACACATGGGATGAGTTCCGTATCGCACCATATACAGGACTAGGCCCGATTATCGAGGCATAATGCAGGTGGTAAAAGATGCTGGCATCCGGGTAACGGATGCCATAAAGGGTTTGTGGAAAAGGTTTGGATGACCGTTATCAGCCCATTACAACTGCGGCGGCTCCCTCGCACAGCTCGAAGACTGCGTCGGGGAAGATACCGAGGACGATGACTGCGAGGACACAGATCACAATTGCGACCATGAAGGCTGCAGGGATCTTGACCTTCTCGGTTGTGGTTCCCTTCTCGATGTACATCGCCTTGACTACCCTTGCGTAGTAGTACAGGGAGATGGCAGAGTTGAGGATTGCCACGAATGCGAGCCAGACCCACTGGGAAGTGACTCCATCGACTCCACCGATTGCGGAGGAGAAGAGGAAGAACTTCGAGGTGAATCCTGCGAGGGGCGGGATTCCTGCCAGTGAGAACAGGAAGAGCATCATGGCGAATGCGAGGAAGGGTGCCCTCTTTGCAAGTCCCTTGTAGTCGGAGATCTTCTCGCCGAGACCGACGCAGATGAGTGCTCCGACGATGAGGAACGCTCCTCCCTTCATGAACACGTGGGTGATCATGTGGAAGAGACCAGCGGTGAGTGCGTACTCGTTCATGACCGCAAGGATGATCAGGATGTATCCTGCCTGTGCGATGGAAGAGTATGCGAGCATCCTCTTGATGTTGTTCTGAGCGATTGCCACGATGTTTCCGACAGTCATGGTGATGGCTGCTATGATGGCGAAGAGGTACTGGACCTCCTCTCCGATGATATCAGCGCATGTTGTACCGGCGGCGAACAGGACCATGAAGATCTGGATGAACACTGCCAGTCCCATCTTCTTGGATCCGGTTGCGAGGAACATGGAGACAGGGGTTGCTGCTCCCTCGTAGACATCGGGTGCCCACATGTGGAAGGGACCTGCAGCGATCTTGAATCCGTATCCTGCGATCATGGAGATGAATGCGATGGCGACCATCCAGTTCATCTCGGTGAGGTTGTTGGCGATATCGGCGATGACGGTTGTACCGGTGAGTCCGTACAGCATGGAGATACCGTACAGGGTCAGTGCGGTGGACATTCCACCGATGATGACGTACTTGACGGCAGCCTCAGCGGACCTTGCATCGTTCCTCTTGAGTGCAACGAGTGCATAGGAGGAGATACTGGTCAGCTCGACTCCGACGAAGATGGTCAGCAGATCGGAGGAGGATGCGACGAACATCATTCCGACGGTTGCACCGATCATCAGAGCGTAGTAAGCACCGACGTGGAGCCTGGTGGTCTCGACACTGGCGTTGGAGACGAGTACTGCGAGGAACAGGACTGCGAGGAACAGAGCGTTCATCAGTCCGGTAAATCCGTCGTACTCGACAAGGCCGAGTGAGGAACCGGTGAAGTCGCCGGTCAACATGATGATGTTGACTGCCATGGCCACGATGGTCATGACGAAGGCGAATGCCCAGGTAACCGTGCGCCTCTTGGTGAGCATCTGGACTCCGGGAAGGAGCAGTGCTGAGACCATGAGGATGAGCATGGGTGCGAATGCGGTGTAGTCTCCGAAGATTGTTGTCATATCCATCAGATCACCCCGATGATCCACTCGGTGTAGGGCTCGATGAACTGGAGAGCTGCATCAGGCCAAACTCCGAATACTGCAACGAGTGCGACGAGGACTGCCAGTGCGATTCCCTCGCACTTGCTGACATCGTGTGCGTGTGTAAGGTCAATCTTGGTGGTCTCGGGTCCAAACAGTGTCCTCTGCATTGCCCACAGGTAGTATCCTGCGGTGAGCATGAGGGACAGCAGGCAGAACAGAATCATCCAGAGGAGGTCCTGCTCCACGAGGAACTCGTAGAACGCGAAGATGAGGGGGAACTCTCCCCAGAATCCAACGAGTCCGGGAAGTCCGAGGGATGCCATGAATCCGATCATCATGAAGAGTGCGTACATGGGCATCTTGCCGGCGAGTCCTCCGAGGAGGGGGATCTCTCTGGTTCCGACCTTGTGTCCGGTCATACCGCACACCATGAACAGGATTCCGGTGATGAGACCGTGTGCGAACATCTGGAAGATGGCGAACATGATTCCGGCCTCGGTGAGACATCCGATTCCGAGCATGACCATTCCCATGTGGCTGATGGACGAGAATGCGACCATCTTCTTGAGATCGGTCTGTGCGATACATCCGTATGCACCATAGATCATGGAGAGGATGGCGATTCCGATGATGACCCACTGCCAGTACTCTGCTCCCAGGGGGAGAGCCTCGAGACAGACACGGATGATTCCGTAGGATCCCATCTTAAGCATGACACCTGCCAGGAGGACGGATCCGCCGGTAGGTGCCTCGGTGTGTGCGTCGGGCAGCCATGTGTGGAAGGGCACTGCGGGCATCTTGACTGCGAATCCGAAGAAGAGCAGTGCGAAGACGAGTGCCTGGAATGCCTCGGAGGTCATGGGCATCAGGCTGTTGATGGTAGCGAAGGAGAAGTCGACGACTCCACCGTTCATTGTACCGGCCTGGAATCCCATTGCGAAGATTCCGATGAGCATCACAAGGGATGCCACGTGGGTGTAGATGAAGAACTTGATTGCAGCGTAGTGCCTGCGGGGTCCTCCATACCAGGAGATCATGAAGTACATGGGGATGAGGGTGACCTCCCACATGACGTAGAACAGGAAGTAGTCCGCCGCCAGGTAGACACCCATGAGTCCGACCTCCATTGCGAGTACGAGTGCGTGGAAGTAGTTGGGCCTGTCCTCGTCCGCATCGTGTACGGAGAAGATGACGACCAACAGGGACAGCAGAGCGGTCAGGAAGACCATGAGGATACTGAGTCCATCGACCTCGAGAGCGAAGCTGATCTGGATCAGAGAGGTCTGAATCCAGGCGTAGTTCTCGCCAAGGACGGAATAGTCCTCGAAGTAGTTCACCATCATGAAGAGGGTGAGGACGAGGGTGATCAGCGTGAACACTGCTGCCACGTACTTTGCGTATTTCTGTTTGGATCCACCCATGAAGAGTGTAATTATGGCTCCGATCAGGGGAATGAGGATCAACATTGAGAGTATTGGAATATCAGTCAACTTACATTCCTCCCATAATCATTGCAATCACGACGAAGAGTGTGGAAAGCACTGCGACACCGAGGAGCACGATGGACGAGTAGTCCTGAACGTGACCGGTCTGTGCCTTGCTGAGAACGTCTCCACCGCCGACGACTGCACCGGAGAGACCGTTGACGGATCCGTCGACGACCTGCCTGTCAACGAAGTTGACGATCTTGGCGACGCCAGCTCCGAGCTTCCAGGAAATCTGGTTGTACAGATCGGGGAACCACCATCTCTTGGTGAGTGCGTTGTACAGCATGGATGTACCGTTCCTGTTGAACTTTCCGGGGTTGATGGATTTCTTTGCATACATGAGGTATGCGATTGCGATACCGACCAGTGCGAGCACGATGGTCAAGTAGGTGTACACATTGGTGAACAAGTGCTCGAAGTAGTACATGGCTCCGTGTGCTCCAGCACCTCCGACGATGAAGGCGGTGTCCGTAACAGTGAAGGACACAAGGGAGTCGAGTCCGAAGAGGATGAGGAATCCGCTTCCGAATGCGAACACGGACAGGATGACCAAGGGCATGGTCATGGTCTTGGGGGACTCACCGTGGCAGTGCTTGGTGGCCTCTCCCTCCTCTCCCATGAAGGTCATGAACCACATGCGGAACATGTAGAATGCCGTCATGAAAGCGGTGATGACTGCGAGGACCCACATGACTGTGAACCAGATGGATCCGTCGTGACCTGCCTCCATTGCAATCTCGAGGACGAGATCCTTGGACCAGAATCCACTGAACATGGGGAATCCGGCGATGGAGAGACATCCGACGAGCATGGTCATGGATGTGATCTTCATGTGTTTCCTGAGACCGCCCATCTGGCGCATGTCCTCAGTACCGACAGCGTGGATGACGGATCCGGAACCCATGAACAGGAGTGCCTTGAAGAACGCGTGGTTCATCATGTGGAAGCATCCTGCGACCATTCCGGCGGTACCGGCGGTGATGAGTGTTGCTCCCTCGGCACCTCCCATGTCCATTCCCAGAGCGATGAGGTATCCTCCTGCACCGAGTGCGAGGATCATGTATCCGAGCTGGGAGACGGTGGAGTAAGCCAGGACCTTCTTGATGTTCATGTTGTTGAGCGCCATGGAGGCTGCGAAGATGGCAGTGACTCCTCCGATGATTCCGACGAAGAGCATGACCTCGGGGTTCTGGACGAACAGGGGGTATCCCCTTGCGACGAGATAGACTCCTGCCTTAACCATTGTAGCTGCGTGGATCAAAGATGAAACGGTGGTAGGTCCAGCCATTGCATCGGGCAACCAGTCGTGCAGAGGGAACTGAGCGCTCTTTCCGATGACTCCTCCGAAGACGAGGAACATGGCGAGAGTGATCATCTCGGGGTCTGCGAGTGCGATGGTTGCGGGATCGAAGAGTGTTGTGTAGTCGAGGCTGTGGAACTCGCCGAGCAGGATGAAGAGACCTGCCATGAGACAGACATCTCCCATACGGGTGACGAGGAAAGCCTTCTTTGCTGCGGATGCAGCGTTTGCGGATGCAGCGTCCCCATCGGGGTGCCTCCAGGACCAGAATCCGATCAGCAGGTAGGAACAGAGTCCCATGACCTCCCAGAAGATGAACATCTCGAGGAAGTTGCTGGAGACGATGAGTCCGAGCATTCCGGTAAGGAACAGAGAGACCTCGGCGTAGTACCTGTTCTTCCTCTCTCCCTGGTCGTGCATGTATCCGATGGAGTAGATGAAGATCAGGGTGGAGATGAACGAGGAGAACAGCATCATCATACAGGTGAGGCCGTCCACGTAGTATCCGAGGTTCAGTACGAAGTCAGTGGATCCGGGGATGACGAACCACTCGATGGATTTCGTCACGGGATCGGGGTATGCATCGCCGGTGATGTACTCGTAAGAGATCAGTACGGCGAGTATGAATGAGATCAGTGCTCCTGCGATTGCGATGTATCCGCCTTTCTCAGGTGTCTTCTTACCGATGAAACCGATGAGAAGGAAACAGATCATGGGCATGAGGGGCACAAGCCAGGTGTATTCTACGAACATGTTTACCACCTCATGGACCTGAGCTGCTTATCGTCGAGCTCTGTAGTCTTTCTAAGCTTGTATGCGTTGAGCAGGATAGCGATACCGACAGCAACCTCTGCAGCGGCGACGGAGATGGACATGACGACGAATGCCTGTCCCATGACGTCTGCGTTGAACGCACCGAATGCGACGAAGTTGATGTTGGCTGCATTGAGCATAAGCTCGATGCACATCAGGACGATGATTGCGTTGCTCTTTGTGAGTGCACCGTATGCACCGATTGCGAAGAGGATCGCACCGAGGACGAGGAAGTACTCAATTGGAATCATCTGATTCAACCTCCTCCCTTGCGATACAGACTCCACCGACCATGGCTCCGAACATCAGGAGCGCCAGGGGCAGAAGAATGACACCGTACTTCTCGAAGACGGTGTACGAGAGACTCTCTTCCTTCAGCTCACCGCTGTCGTCCCAGATGCTGTCCTGGTCATCCGTGGGGAAGACGGGGACCTCGTTGGGAACGTCACTGGTGGTGTAGTCATCCCAGTCGACTGTTGCAACACCGACGACGAGGACGATCAGCAGGAGTGCAGACACTGCACCGCCCAGCAGGACCTTCTTATTCATCGGAGTCGCCTCCTTTTTTCATAATATATCTCCTAGTAAGCATAATGCTGAATGCGAACAGGATGGTGATTGCACCGACGTAGACCAGAATCTGTACAACTCCAATGAATTCTGCTTCGAGGAAGAAGTACACGAATCCGATGCAGAGGAACACGAGTGCGAGGTAGAATGCGCTGTGGACGACTTCTTTATCCGTGACCACGTGGATTGCGGCCAGGATGGCGATTGCTGCCAGGATGAAGAATGCCACGAGCTCAAGGTTACCGAGCACGAATTCGCCGAAGTTCAGGACTTCGTTCCAGAGGGTGTCCACTGTGTCCATGAAAACCATCAGAGCACCTCCTTGATCTCAAGTGCATCCTTGGGACAGTCGATAACACAGTTCCTGCAGCTGATGCACTTTACGTTGTCGATGACCGGACGGAGGATGGGCCTTCCTTTGTCGTTGACTCCCTTCTCGACCATCTCGATGGCGTTGACGGGACAGACTTTGGCGCACTTCTTACATCCGATACATTTCTTGTCGATGAGCTCGGGCCTGTCAAGGTCGAAGAGGGACACACGCCTCTCGGGGTTTCCGTTGGCGATATCGGAAGGCAGTGTGACCTCACACTTGACCTCCATTCCCTCGGTCGTTCCCTCGTAGTGGAGCCTCCTGGGACCGTAGAGAAGGTCGTACCTGGAGTACTCTGCGAGCTCGTATTCGGGCGTGACGGTCATGGCGTCGACGGGACAGTACTCTGCGCAGTATCCGCACATTGCACACCTTCCCACGTTGACCTGGGGCCTCATAACGGCCTTGCCATTGTCGTCCTCGACCTCGATGAGTTTGATACATGCGGTGGGGCATGCACGTACGCACATTCCGCAACCGACACATTTGTCGAACCTGAGTCCGGGACGTCCACGGTAGTTGTCGGGGATCCACTCCTTCTCGTAGGGGTAGAGCACGGTGACGGGCCTGTGGAAGATGTTCTTGATGAACAGCTTGAGGACCACGATCGTGGGTTTCATGACCCAGAGACTCTTGGCGAGGTTCTTCGGATATTTATCAAGATATCTAATTGCCATCAGATGACACCTCCAGTCATGAGGAGCAAGACGATGACCAGGTTGAACACGGACAGAGGCATGAATACCTTCCATCCGAGGTTGAGGATCTGATCAGTCCTGACACGACCAGTTGCGGCCCTGATGAGACTCATGAAGAAGAACACGACATATGCCTTGAGCAGGAACACGATCTCAGGGATAGGTCCATCGCCGATGAAGGGCAGGGTCCATCCACCGAGGTAGAGGATGACGAACATGGAACAGGAGACGGATCCCCTCATGTAGTCAGCCAGCATGACAAGTCCCCACTTCATTCCAGCGTACTCGGTCTGCCATCCCTCGACCAGCTCGGCCTCTGCCTCTGCGATATCGAAGGGAACACGCTCTGCCTCTGCGACTGCGCAGGTGAAGAATGTGATTGCACCGAGGATCTGGGGAACGATGTACCAGACGCTGTCTGCCTGTGCGTAGACAATGTCGTTGATGTTGAAACTTCCAGCCATGAGTGCGGTGGTACAGATGAGGATCAGCATAGGGACCTCGTAAGAGATCATCAGCTCTGCAGCCCTCATTCCACCGATCAGGGAGTACTTGTTGTTCTGTGCCCATCCGGAAACCAGGATGAAGAAGGGTGCCAGAGCGAAGAACGCCATGATGATCAACAGACCGGTGTCGTAATCGACGACGAACCACCTGCTGGACAGGGGCACCATACACAGGACGAGAACGGAAACTCCGATGACGAGGGAGACGGTCCACATGTAGGTCATCTTGTCGACCTTAGCGGGGACAACGTTCTCCTTCTGGAAGGTCTTGAGACCGTCCGCGACACACTGGAGGAATCCTTTCATTCCGACCATTGTTCCCCTTCTGTCCATCATCCTTCCGAGGCACTTACGCTCCTCCCACAGAACTATGAGAGTACTGACGAATGCCACCAGGAAGATGAGCAGCATGAAGACGACGAGTGCCAGCAGGGTGCTGACTGCGTCGCACATGAGCCATGTGGATACAGAGTTACCAGGGAATATGAGGTCGATGAGCCAGGCGATCGTACCACCGAGGATCTCCCACAGCTGGTAACCGATGTCGAACGGCAGGTTGTAGCTGTCGAAGGGGTAGTATGCGTTTGCCATGGGGTCAGATCCGAAATTGATCCAATCGAGTAATTCTCCCATGCCTAATCACCTGTCAGTCTCTCCGAGACACATATCGATCTGAGCGAGAACTGCAGGAACATCTGCGATCCTCACTCCGACGGACTGGAGTCTTGCGGAGGATACGTTCGTGAAGATCGGACTGCGGACCTTAAGCCTGTAGGGCCTGTCGGTTCCATCTGCCACGAGGTACATCAGGGACTCTCCACGGGGATCCTCGAGCCTGGCGAATGCAGTGCCTGCGGGAACCTTGGAGGGGGTCTTGACCCTGTAGGGAGCGTTCTTTCCGAGTGCCTTGATCTTTGCGACACCCTGCCTGATGATCTCACAGGACTGGAACATCTCCTCGATACGGATCATGTACCTGGAGTAGGAGTCTCCGGCCTTGAGGACGGGGACCTCGAAGTCGACCTTGTCATAGTTGTCATAGGGATCGTCACGGCGGATATCGAAGTCCACACCGCAACCCCTCATTGCGGGTCCGGTGAGTCCGATGTTCGCTGCGGTCTCGCGGTTGATGAAACTGATTCCCTTCATCCTGGAGACGAAAATGGAAGAGTCATCGATGAGCGCGATGATGTCCCACAGGGCCTTCTCGAAACGATCGACTGCCCTGAGGATGTCCCTGTCGAAGAGTTCGGTTGTGTCGTTCCTGACACCACCGATACGGGGGTAGTTGGTTGTCATCCTGGCTCCGCAGAGCTTGACGTTCAGGTCGAGGAAGAACTCCCTCTCCCTCATAGACCACAGGAAGACGGTGTAGCTACCGAGATCGGTTCCGACTGCGGCGAGCCACATGAGGTGAGACTGGATACGGCAGACCTCGTCTGCGACCATCCTGATGTACTTGGCTTTCTCGGGAATATCGATTCCGAGTGCCTTCTCCACTGTCATACAGTAAAGGTGGGTGTATGTCATGGATGCACAGTAGCAGAGACGGTCGGCCATGGGGATGATCTTGGGGTACTCCCTGGACTCGGTCTCCTTCTCCCAACCACGGTGAAGGTATCCGACGATGGGTTCAGCATCTGTGACGATCTCTCCGTCGAGCTGGACTTTGAGGGTCCAGAGACCGTGAGAGAAGGGGTGCTGGGGACCCATGATGACCCACATCTTGTCTGTGTCCATCTTCTCTTCTATTTCTTTAACGGGTACTATAGAGTCACTCATTCATTCGGACCCCCTGAGTTTGTATGATTTCCTGAAGGGGAAGAACTCGTATGTCTTAGGCGTGAGGAGCCTCTCAAGCTTGGGGTGGTTGTCGAACACAATACCGAAAAGCTCCCAGGTCTCCCTCTCGTGCCAGTTCGCACCCTCCCAGATGGAGGTAACGGACTCGACGTGGAGATCATCCACGGGCACGTCGACGACGAGCTCGATCATCACACCGTTGTAGTAGTTGGACAGATGGTACACGACAGACATGTGATCCACGTAATCGACTCCGAGCAGGGTTGTGCAGTGCTCGAAGGTCAGGTTGTCGTGAATGTATGTGCACACAGCGAAGATGTCCTCGCGGGGGACGGTTGCGTACACCCTGCGAGTCTCGGTCTTGGTGACTTTGACGGAAGCGAACTTCGCGGGGAGGATTGAAGCAATCTCCTCCACGGTAGGGGTCTGATAAACTGCATCTGCGTCCATCTTCAGTCCTCCATGAAGGTTCCTCTCTGGAAGTAGTGCTCGATCTTCTTCTGGAGCAGCATGAATCCATCGATCATAGCATCGGGACGTGCGGGACATCCGGGGATGTAGATATCGACGGGCATAATCTGGTCGAGTCCCTGAACACAGTTGTAGGAATCGTACCAGGGTCCTCCGGAGATGGCGCACTCTCCCATGGCAACAACCCACTTGGGGTTGGGGATCTGCTCGTAGAGACGCCTGAGGTCGGGACGGATTTTCTTGGAGATCCAACCGTTGACCAGGAGGATATCTGTCTGCCTGGGCGAGGAACGGTAGATCATTCCGTAACGCTCAGCATCGTACCTGGGTGCGGAGGCGGCTGCCATCTCGAGAGCACAGCATGCGAGTCCCCAGTGGAGGGGGTGCATGGAGTTCTTCATTGCCCAAGTCCAGATAGGTCCCGTGAGAGAATCGATGGTCTTCTTGGTTCCAGAGCTGAGGAGGTCGTTGATCATGGCGTTGGACCACGTCATGAACTCGTCAGCACTCATTGCAACAGCATGGGGGTATAGGCTCATATCCATACGGTTTCCTCCTTTTTCAGGGCATAAACGACCCCGAGAATAAGAATGCCAAAGAATACGAGCATCATCAGCTGGGCGGTCATGGAAAGACCAGAGAACGCCACAGCCCAGATCATCAAGAATGTCGCGACCAGATCGAATACCACGAAAATCAACGCGAATGCGTAGTACTGGAATCTGAACTGGACGTGAGCTTCTCCAATAGGCTCTGAACCACACTCATAGGTTGTTTCCATCCACTGAGTAGGTTTCTTGGGCCTAATGAACCTCGATGCCCACCATGCCAAGGGGGCGAAACCGAGAGCTAATACGCTCACGATAGCCAATGGCATGTAGTACACAACTAGTGACATTGGTGGCTGGCAGGAAGTTGGGGTACATAAAGGTTCCATCACGCGTATAAGTATAGAGTAGGGAACCTGAGTCTACGCGTATTTATACCCTGCCACTGATTGCCCAGCATGGAGAGAAAAACCATCGGTTTTATCGGTGCCGGAAAAATGGCTGAAGCCCTGATCGGGGGACTGATCTCGAAAGGCGTCTTCGAAGCGGGGTCCATAATCGCCTGCGCACCTAGCGAGAAGACGAGAAATCATGTTGCTGGCACATATGGAATCGAGATGTTCGCCACAGCTGCAGAGGTCACCGCCCGCTCCGATCTTCTGGTGCTTGCGGTAAAACCCAAGCATGTCCTTGGCGTCCTCTCCGAGGAAGGTGTCGAAATCGGTGCCGGCAAGACCCTCATCAGCATAGTCGCCGGATTGACGATAGACGCCCTGAAATCAAATGTGCCAGACTGCAAAATTATCAGGGTTATGCCCAACCATTGCTGCATGGTTCTGGAGGGTGCCATGGGTTATTCCTGCGACCCGTCGGTCGATGCTGAGACCGAGTTGAGCGTGCAGGAGATCCTGTCTGCCGTCGGCCTTGCGGTCAAGGTCGATGAGTCCTACATGGACGCCATCACGGGCGTCGCAGGAAGCTCTCCCGCATTCATGTACCTCGTCCTGGACGCCATGGCCAGCGCAGGTGTCCTCAACGGCCTCAGTTACAACGACTCGATCAGACTGGCCGCACAATCCATGCTTGGGGCCGCAAAGATGGTCCTCGAGACCGGCAAGCACCCTGACATCCTCAGGGACGAGGTCTGTTCGCCCGGAGGAACGACTATCGAGGGCGTCAGGACCATGGAGGACATGGGCGTACGCTCCGCTATGATCGCTGCCGTGGATGACACCATCAAGAAGTCCCGCAGGATGAGTGGGAACTGAACCTCTCTTGAAGGAAGGTCACTTCCTGAAAAACGACTTCAACAGACCCATGGCGACACGGGGCGTGTTAGACCAGATGGATCCAGCGTCCCAGTCCAGGTCCTTCTTGTTGCAGACGGTGGAGTTCATCATACGGGTGCCCTCGTCCTTGGTCTCCCATAGGCGGGCATCCCTCTCCTCCGGATCCTTGATCTCCATTATCCTGTCGACCTTGTGCATCAGTTCGCGTGCGAACTCGGTCCTCTCGCAACGGTCCTTCCAGGTCTGTTCATCGATGCGTCCGGCACCGTGCTCACGGGTGGCCAGCTCTATGGCCGCGTCGTAGGATATCTCGGCGATGTCGTCGCGTGACATCCACTCGGTCTCGTAGGAGAGCACATGCTTCCACGAGGGATTGTCCAGAAGCTGACGGTGCTCCTCCAGGGTACGTGCCCTCAAACGGTATCCCCACTTCTCCGGCTCCTCGAAGATCCTGCTTCCAGGGTCGACGAAGGGCGCGAACGGGGCGTTGTATATGAACAGGTCGTCATCGCGACCCACCAGTGACCAGAGCCTCTCCGAGGCCTTCGCACTCAGCATGGCGGACTCACGGTCCTGATAGGGCAATCCGTTCATGTAGAACAGATCGAACCTGTTGCACCCGTTCTCGAAGGCTGCTGGGAGGGTCTTCTCGATCGCCTCGTTGGTGTATCCCTTACCGAGGGCCAATCTGACCTTCTCATCGTGTGAATCGGGAGAGAACTCGATCGACCATCCTCCCTCGAAGGTCTTGTCGATTTTCTTGAAGTACTCAGGGGTGGCACCGTTGAACAGTTCGATGACCACGTGGTTCTTTATGCGCCTCTCCTTGCATGCTGCCAGGAAACGGTCCGCGTAGTCCATGCTGTGCTGCCTCAGGTCACCGACGATGAACACGGGGGTGTCCAGATACGACTGTATTATGTCTATGTCCTCTGCGAGCTTCTCAGGACTCCTGTAGGCAGGTGCCTTCCTGCAGACCACCTTCCCGTTGGCATGATGGGATCCCCCGCATTCCGCACAGTTGATGGAACAACCCCTGACGGTGAATACCGATGTCAACGGAAGCTTGTCCCAACCATACCACGGAAGGGCGCCCTTGATGTCCATGTTGCGCATCACGCACTTGATCATGGTACCGTAATCGAACTTGATCTCATCCAATGATTCGAGGGAGTACGTCAGACCGTTCTCATGGATGTGCCCGTCATCGTCTTTCCACGTGAGGTTCGGCACCTTGGAGAGATCCCCTCCCTTCTGAAGGGTCTCCATGAGCATGACCGTGGGGATCTCCGTAGTGTCCCCGCGCATGACCAGGTCTATCTCGGGACGCCTGATGAGCTCCTGGTGGAAATACGACGATGTCAGCCCGCCGAACTCCACTTTTGAGTTCGGATGGTACTTCTTCACTATCTTCGCAAGCTCTATGGCTCCATGGGCATGGGGCATCCAGTGAAGGTCGATCGCGAAGACATCCGCATCCAAGCTCCTGATTCTCTTCTCGACATCGAACTTGTCACTGTCCAGCATCTGGACCGCTATGTTTGCAATGCGTGTCCTGAATCCAGCGGCCTCGAGATGCGAGGATATCGTCATGAAACCCACTGGATACATCTCGAACACAGGAGATGATGGGATGACATCACTGACCGGTCCGTAGAATATGGGTTTCTTACGGAAATCGTAGACACTGGGCGCGTGCATGAAGATAATGTCGTATTTCAAAAAATCACTTTCCAAAACGCCTTTTACGCTGTTGATATGTCCTTATGGCCCTCAGCAGGTCGATGTACCTGAAACCCGGCCAGTACACATCGGTGAAATACAATTCGGAATAGGCCATCTGCCAGAGGAGGAAGTTCGACAACCTCAGTTCACCGGAGGTGCGGAGGATCAGATCCGGATCCGGCAGACCGCCGGTGGACATGTAACGTGCGACAGTGCACTCATCTATGTCGTCCAAGGACATCCTCCCCTCAGCGACATCCTGTGCTATACTGCGGACGGCCTGTGTTATGTCCTGCCTCCCGCCATAAGCGATGGCCATGTTCAGGGTGTAATCCTCATATCCCTTGGTCTTCCCCTCTGCATAACGTATGGCCTCCACCACCTGATCGGGAAGCATGTCCAGATCGCCGATGACGCGTATACCCACCTTCTTCTCGTGTATCCTGGAATCATCCGCGAAGGAATAGAGTGACTGCTCGAGCAACTCCATGAGGTAATCGACCTCATGCTTCTCACGGTTGAAGTTCTCGGTGGAGAAGGCGTAGAACGTCAGCACCCTGATGTTCAGATCGAGGCACCAGTGCAGGACCTGTTCGAGTTTCTCCCTTCCGAGTCTGTGACCCTCCATCGGGTCATCCTTCAGGACCTCCTCCGCATACCTGCGGTTCCCATCCATTATGAACGCCAGATGATTCGGGATGACCCCGGCACGGACCTCTCGGTCTATCTTGGATTCATAAGCGGAATACGCATGATCGGTCAGTATACGTGGGACCTCCATCTGATCACTCGAAATCCTCGGGAATTCCCGCTGCCTTCTCGCCCAGGTCGAAACAACCGATGGCTGCGACAGCACCGATGACGCCGCCCATTCCGGTGACGCTTATGATCTGCACACCGTTCTCCTCGGCGACGCGTATGGCATCCTCGGGTTTGTAGAGGACGCTCTTGCAGCTCCAACCGAATTCCCTGAGGGCATCGGGGATGCGCAGTCCCTGGAAGACCGTGACGACCGTATCATCCGAGAACGTCTCTCCCTTGACGAAGTCGACCACGTACTCTATGAGCTTGGGGACTTCTTCCTCCCTGACGGCGAACGACACTGCAGTGGAACAGCAGTTGGTGGTCTTGTTGGGCGCTTTCGGATTGAGCTGGACGATCTTGTGCTCGATGAACCTGCCGATAGGGCATTCAAGACCGAGCTTCATGGATGTCACCCAAGATGCACCCTTCTCTTTGGTGTCGGTGTCGTCGACCCCGACGATGACACGGACCATCTTGGGGGTGATTATATCGACGTTCGCCCTGAAGGCACCGCCCATCTTGAAATCGTCCGGATACTCGGTGCGGATAACATCCCTGCACTGGGGTATGCAGGCACCGATGCCCACGGATGCGCCGGCTATGCCGTACCATGTGGTGCGGACCTCGTCTCCCTCGACCTTGAGGGACTTGATGCCCTGTCCGCCTACATCCTCGGAGACGGGCCCGAAGTTCAGCTCCCTCTCACCGATAACCGTGTCCATGACAATCATGTCGGAACTCATGCGGATGCAGTCGATGACCCCGCCGGTACGCCTGCGGTTGACCACGTCCCATTCCGCAGGGCCCTGGGATGAGCACCTCTCGACGATCTGTGCGATGCCGTTCTCCTCGTCAACGAGCGTGAGGAAGCTCTTGCAGAACATCCTGCTGTATTTCCCCTCGACCTCCTCGGGGGTCAGTATCTGCACCATCTCACTCGACCCCTTCGTACTCATCGGGATCTGCGACGGAGATTGCCTCGGCCGGGACCTCCCTGCAGAGGAACACGGTGCGTGCGGCCCTTCCGATGTCGAATCCGAGGTCCATGCAGGCATCGGTATCGATAACCAGGATCACAGGATCCTCCATACGAACGGAACCGGCCCTCATCGCATCCTGGAACGTCAGTGACAGGTGCACCATCGAACGGTCGGTCGGTACGATTCCGGACTCGAGGATGGTCTCCGCATCGTCCAGTGATGCAGGGTAGAACAGGTCCTCGGGTATGTTCTCGCAATCGAGCTTGATGTCGAGGTCGATGGTGTGACCGTATGTGGCCCTCATCTTGCCGGCGGACATCATGTACCTTCCCTTGGGGTCGGTCTCCACGAGTGCCTCGATGTGCCTTGCCCTCATCCAGCTCATACGGGGATTCTTCTCCCTGACCTTCGAGATGATGTCGCGGACGGAGACGAATCCCTGTGCATCCATGTTGAGGCCGTACTTGCCATGCCTGAGGATACCGGCCAGGTTCCTACCGACCTTCTCGACCTCGTAGTCGGACATCATGAACTTGCCCTCTTCTCCGCAGTAGGGGCACTTCTCGTCACGGAAGTATCCGTGATCCTCGCATTCCCTTATCATTCAGACACCTCCATGGTGCGCTCCGCCGCCTTCACCGCATTGGCCATGAGCATGCATATCGTCATTGGCCCAACGCCTCCAGGAACGGGTGTGATGTAAGAGGCCACTTCCTTGACCTCTTCGAAATCCACATCGCCGACGAGACGGCTTCCCTTGGGGTGTGTCGGGTCCTCGACCCTGTTGGTACCCACATCGATGACCACAGCACCCTCCTTCACCATGTCCTTGGTTATGAAACGGGCCTTTCCAATCGCCACTATTAGTATGTCGGCCTGTCTTGTGATGGCTGCAAGGTCCTTGGTGCGCGAGTGGACTGTGGTGACTGTTGAGTCCGCTCCTGCGCCCTTCTGTATCATCATAGCCGACATGGGTTTGCCCACGATGTTACTGCGTCCGACGACGACCACGTGCTTTCCGGCGGTCTCGATTCCGGAACGTATCAGCATCTGTTGCACACCTGCAGGTGTAGCGGGCAGGAAGTCGGGCTCTCCGATGAGCATGCGCCCGACATTGCTGGGGTGGAAGCAATCCGCATCCTTGGACGGCGAGATTGCATTGATGACCTGCTCCTCGTCCAGATGCGCTGGGAGCGGGAGCTGTACCAGGAATCCATGGACAGCGGAATCGTTGTTGAGTTCGTTGACCTTGGTCATCAGCTCCTCCTGGGTGGTATCGCCGGGCATGCGGATGATGGTGGAGTGCATTCCAAGCTCCTCGCACATCTCGCCCTTCTTCCTGACATAGACCTGCGATGCAGGGTCGTCTCCAACGAGAACGACGGCCAGGCCGGGGGTCACTCCCTTTGCCTTGAGGGTCTCGATCCTCTGTCTGAGTTCAGCGTAAATCTCTTCGGAAACATCCTTTCCGAGAATGAGTGTGGCGGTCATGTAGTCACCTTGCGGTTCGATGCCCCGATGCCTATATAATGTCTACGCGCACGCGCCCGATGGACCTGAAGGGAAAACGTCACCCGACCAGCATCGTCGGTTGATAACCCAGGTCCAGTATGCCTGACAGAACCTCGACCACGTGGTCGGCGTTGCGACGGACCTCATCCGGCCCCATCATCCCACGCTCACGCCACTCCACCATGTGCCAGGTGTGGGTTGCGAGGATGAGTTGTCCGTGTTCCATGCGGGAGGCCATGGCCACATAATCGGACGGAGGCCGCTTGCCCTCGTGCATGGGCCACAGGTAGGCTGACATGCTGCGCCCGGAACCGTCTGTGGTCTTCGGGACGGGGTGCTCCATGACCCCGTTCCCCAGATCGAACGGTTCGGCACCGAGGTCACCGTATGATGATGAATCGTGGAACACCCCCAGTTCGGGCAGGAACGATTCGACATGACCGTTCCGCACCATGTACGGTGCTCTGAAACAGGTCGGACGGGAGATGTTATCGGAAACCGAGTCGAAACCCCTGCGGAGGATGGACTCAACCTCATCCCTCGTGTACGTGACTCCAGTGGATTGGCCCGACAGGTCCTCATGGTCGTATCCGTGGAAACCCACGCAGTGGCCACTCAGACCGCTGCAGTCTATGGTCTCCGACGTCCGTCCCTCGACGAAGAACGTCCCCTTGACGCCCACCGCATCCAGGACGTCCAGCAGGACCGCCAGACCCAGTTCCGCGGAGGAGAACCTTGGCTCGGTCCCCTGTCCGCGGTCCATGGACCCGGCCGCGGAACACCCTGTGATGGGGATGTTCACATCGCGGTCCAGGTCCACGGTGAAAATCAATTCGCGACTCATTTCCTCAGGGTCGTGGACGAGACCCTCTTGATGAGCATGCCCTCGATGTCCATGGGAGCGTACTTCCTGGCGGTCTCGATGGCACGCTTGAGTTTGGCCTCGTTGTCGGCGTAAATCGTGAACAACGGCTCCCCTGCCTCAACCCTCTGACCCTTCTTGCGGTGGATGAGGAGTCCGGCACCCTTGTCGTTGGGTGCGCCTGCAGCCTTGGCGATGGCCACGATGTCCTTGTTGTGGATGGCGTGGATGTAACCGGCCTTGACGGAGACTATATCCTGACTGAACTTTCCAGGGACCAGGTCGGATGACTTCAGATCCTCCCTTCCACCCTGTGCAACGACGATCTCCATGAACTTCTTGTAGGCCCTGCCGGACTCCAGACACTCCCTGGCCCTGACGGCACCGTTGGGGATGCCTGCCATCTCGAGGATGATTCCCGCACAGTCGCATGCCTTCTCGATGACGCTTGCGGGATGGTCTGCGCCTTCCAGGATGCTTATGCACTCCCTTGCCTCGAGTATCGGTCCCACGGCACTTCCCACTGGCTGGTCTGCATAGGTGATCGCGCACTCGACGTGCATACCGAGCTTCTCCCCGAGGTCCATCAGGTCACGGGCGTATGCCCTGGCGACCTCTATCGTGGGGACCTTCGTACCGGAACCAGTGGGGACGTCTACCAAAAGATGGGTCGCACCGACGGCGACCTTCTTGCTCATGATGGATGCCAACATCTGTGCCCTCGGATTGATTCCGAGAGGATGCTCGATCTTGATGACCATGTCATCGACGGGCGCGAGGTTCATCGCACCTCCCCATGCGAACACACCGCCCACATCCTCGGATATGGACCTGAGGCGGTCAGCATCGATGACGACATCGCAGAAGGTCTCCACGAAATCGGATGTACCGCATGCACTGCTAATCGCACGGGACGAGAGCTTGGGGATCATTATCCCCTCTGCCGCCACGATGGACACGACGATGGGTGTAATCTTGTTACCGGGTATGCCCCCGAGACTGTGGAAGTCGAACACGGGCTCCCTGTCGAACTTGATTATGTCCCCGGTCTCGGCCATGGCCTTGGTGAAATCTGCGATCTCGTCGATGTCCATGCCGTTTATGTGCAGGGAGGTGAGCCATGCGGAGATCTCGATCTTGGACAGTTTGTTCTCCAGGATGTCCGTGACGATCGAGTAGATCTCGTCACGGTCCAGCTTCTCCCCATCCATCTTCCTGCGTATGGAACGGACTGAATCGGGTTTCTGGGAATAATGGACGTTCACGGTGTCGCCTTCGTCCACGGCACACTTCTCCATAAGGTTTAGGGGCATCATGATGCACCCCTTCTCGACGAGCGTGTCGGACCTGCTCACGAGAGCCACGGCCACGCGCGTACCTGCGATGCTGACACGATCGTTCTCCTTGACACCTATCTCTATGCAATCGTCATCGTGGAGCAGAACCGTAGGCTCGGATGTGTCCACATCGTAGTATCTGACTTCCAATTTCATCTTGATCCCCACTTCTCCAATGCCAGGGCAAGTTCCCTGTGGTCCTTGGCGTACTCCGACAAGGGTATGCCCGCGAAAGCGGCATCCACGGCCTGGCTCATGGCCTTGGCACCGCCACGGACACCATCGGGGTGACCTGCGACACCTCCACCCGCCTGGATCTGGACATCCAATCCTGAACGCTCCACGATGGCGCCCACGATACCGGGATACACTCCTCCGGAACAGACGGGCATGACCTTCTTGTAGGGTACATCGTCGCCGAGACAGGCCACGAGGTTGCTGTCATCGTGCTTGTCCGCTGCCATCTTACCGACCCCGAGGGTACCTATGTGGAGTGCGTCACCACCGCACATGCGTGTGAGCTTCGTCAACGGGAGCATCGCGATGCCGTGCAGCGGATCCTTGGTGAACGCGCCGTGCATGGTCCTGTGGACGTGTATAGGCACCTTGATGGACGGGTCCTCGGCAAGCGCCTGTACTGCGCCGAATCCGCATGTGATCACGTCGACCATCAGCTGCTTGGCTCCCCACGACTGGACCTTCTCCGCGAGTTCGACAATCTTGTCGCCACGTGTGCTGACGTTGATGGCGTGGAGCATCTTATGGCCCTCCGACTCCAACCTGTCCAGGGCATCGGCGACCGCCACGGTCCTGTCCTCTATGGGGCAGAACCTCTGGTCCACGAGGGTCTCGTCATCCTTGGAGTTGGTGAGTCCTCCTGCACCGGCCTCGTAGACGTACTTGGCGGTGTCCTCGGGGGACAATCCGATCTTGGGCTTCACGATGGTTCCCACCAACGGCTTCTCGGGACGGTCCAGAAGGTCACGTATCCCATCGGAACCGAACTTGGGGCCCTTGAACTGGGAGAGGATGTCCTTGGGGAAGGTCACATCCTCCAGACGTACGGCCTTCAATGCGCCTAGTCCGAACAGGTTGCCTGCGATCACGCTCAGGATCTGTGGGACCGAACCCGTCTCAATGCTGAAATCCTCGGACGGGAACTCGACTGTTATGATGTCACCGCTGATGTCGATGACCCTTGCACCGAGCCTGTCGATGATGCCCCTGTCGAGTGTGGATATGCCCGTCCACGTACCGGTGGACTGTTCGGCTGCTATGGCATCGGCCGCCTTCTCGATCGGGAGGTCCGATGTGACCCTGTATTTGCATACCACGTACTTGTCGGGGTCGGAGACCTCCCCCAGATGCATGTATGTGAAACCATCCATTGTAATCACTCCTTGAGCACGTCGGGTCCGAACTGCCTGACCATGACGTCGTACACGGATCCGGGAGCTATCATCCCGAGTTCCGTTATGATGGAATCGATGTACCTTGCCGGTGTGCTGTCGAACACCGGGTTGAACACCTTGACCGATTCCGGGATCTCTCCTGGTGACACCACCTCGGAGATGTCCCTCTCCTCTATCGTGACCATGTCCCCGAACAGGGTCATGGGTGAGAACTTGTATGTCTCGCTGCAGACGTAGAACTGCACACGCGCCTCGTGTGCGGCGAGTGCTAGCTGGGATGTCCCAATCTTGTTGACGAGGGCCCCATGAGACGTGACCGTATCGGCACCCACGAAGACCTTGTCGACCTTCTTCATCACGGAACGGACCGCGCTGTCTATTATGAGGGTCGTATCGACACCTGCGGATGCCAGGTCGTTGACGGTCAGTATCCCCTGCCTCCAGGGGCGGGACTCCGTGGCGAAGACGCGTATGTCCTTCCCCTGCCTGTGCGCCTCCTTGATCACTCCCGTGGCTACACTGCTGTTGCAGTGGGTCAGGATTGTGTCCCCATCCTGTACGCGCTTGGCACCGATGCGGGATATTATCTCCACGGCTTCCAGGGACCTTTTGACGAAATCATCCGAATTCGATATCAGGACCTCGCGTGCCTCGTCCACCGATCCGGCATCGTGGACCCCCTTCAACGTGGCATGGACGCCGTTCCATAGGGATACGGCGGTGGGACGGGAATCCAGAAGAACCCTGGATGCCTGGTCCAGTTCATCCAGGAATCTCCCCAGATCGTTACCCTGGTACCCCTTGGCGAAATCCCCTATGGCCGATGCGCCCGCACGTGCGATCCTACCCGCACCGCGTATTGTCATGTCGCGGATACGGTCTGCTGTTTCCTGCACTGTTCTGTCCACGGAGGGTAATCTCCTCGCGACGATATATAGGGGTCGGAAAAAAGTAAAGGGTTTGTGTAAAGGGTTTAAGACATTCAATGTCAGACTTACATTCCCATCTTCTTCTTGACGTCTCCATCGAAGAGGAAGACTGCCATGAAGAGGTAGACGATAACGGAACAGATGCTGGAGATGATCTGCATGAATCCGCCACCGATTGCGAGAAGGGAAGTGATGAACAGGACGAGGAAGATGAGCAGGAGGACGATCCAGAGGATCTTGTCGAATCCAGTTGTCTTTCCGTCGTCGATCTTTCCACCGATCCAGATGATGATCAGACCGAGGATGATTGCAACGATGCTGTCCCAGAATCCGATGGAGGAGATGATTCCACCGACAGCGGAGAAGATTCCGGTGACAACGGTGGTAGCTCCAACAACCTTGACGAAGGTTGCAAGGATGTCGATCTTGTTGGAGATTGCTCCAACACGGACGCTGTTTCCGAATTTGAAGTAGATCACGGCTGCGATGATGGCTCCGATGGCTGCGATGAGGTAACCAATGTTCTCACCGATTCCGCCCTCCATGCCAACTGCATCCACGATCTGGAGGAGAGCAGACACGATCATCAGGATTCCTATGATGGTGAATGCCCATCCAACGATCTTGGTGTTGTCGAAGAATGACATGGCGGATACAGTGTAATGGATATATTATAAACGTTTCTCAAAAAATGGGCCCGGAATGATGCATCACGGGGTCAAACAATCAGTGGCGGTCTCATCCGCATAATCGTGGAACACGACCTCGTGTACCACGCGCCGTGCCTCATCCATGCCATACGAAAGGTATACCGCCCCCAGTATGGCCTCGAAACAGTCGGACCGCATGTTCGCTTCGATGCGGTCGGAATGCCCTCCGCCCGTACGCATCAATCCGTCGATCCCCAGCCCATATGCCAGAACCCTGTCCGACAGCTTGGAGTTTGCCACCTTGTCCTGCTTGAAATCCGTCATGGCACCTTCCGACAGGTCGGTGTTCGTGTACACATGCTCGCACACCAGGAACTCCAGGATGGAATCCCCGAGGAACTCCAACCTCTCGTATGATTCCACATGACGGGGCGGGTTCAGATTCAACATCTCGTTGCTGAAACTGTCGTGCGTGAGGGCTGTACAGAACAGGGAGAGGTTGTCCTTGGACACGTTCCTGAACCCGAAAGGCGACCGGGACAGGAACATCCTAACCTGCATCTCGAACTCGGTCTCCATACTGGTGTCAACGCGTCACGGTATTTTAGGGGTGTCACCGGACGACGAGATGAATGTGATTCGGAACCGATCCACTGTGCCTGCACACCAATATATTAAGAACAAGCCCGCGGATAGCCGAGATATGGCAGGAAAGAAACGTCTCAGAATGAGGGGTGTAAAACATTCATCCAAGAGGATGGAGGACGAGCTCCTGGAACGCTCCAGGACACTCGCGGACAACCCAGGCTTGCTCAGACCCCAGTGCGCAGGAAACTGTCGCAAGTGCGCATTCGACAAGACGTTCAAGCACATCGACGGATTGCAGAAGATCCGCAACAACCCCGATGCCCTGGTGAAGGAGGCATCCAAACTGGGAGGGGACGACATAGTCCGTGCGTATGCGGGTACGATCTCCCTCGCCGCGTCCGGTTCCATACCGATGCTCGGTACAGCCAATCTCGCCGGAGAGAAGATATCCTATGCTGCCAGAGGAACCGTCGGTGCTGACAAGCTCCTTGGATGCCAGTACTATACCGACCCCAAGATCAGACTCCTGCTGTACAACCAGTTCGTGAAGAAGAACAAGCTCCACCTCTACTCGTTCGGGGAGGATGTGGTCTGTTCCGATTCCCCCAACATGCCCGAGGACTACCTCTACGACACGTTCTGGGAGACTCCCTATGAGTTCCCGGACGATGGCCTCGACTGCGGCCATGATGCATCTGCCGTTCTCGAGATAAGCATCAATTCCCTCGAACAATCCATACGCATCTGTGAGAACTGCGCTAAGGACGTGTCTACACTCCAGTACATCATCTCCAGGCTCGCCACAATCGACCCTCTCGATGACGTCCAGGTCAGAATCAGGCACAAGTTCCACTCCGAGGGGGAGAAGGACTATGAGGACATCACTGGAGACGTTCTCAAGAAGTACATGCTCGGTGAGCTCAGGGACTCCTCCCTCATCTCATCCGTCAAGAAGAACAGCCTCGGCAACCTGAAGGTCTCATCCGGTTCCACATACATCATCGGTAACGACAACCTGGGTTCATCCCTTGATTCGTTCATAGGTAAGCTAACCGGTGACGAGAAGGCCATCGCCACACTGAAGAAGTTCCTGACCGCGAACGAGCGTACCATCGTCCTCAAAACCAACAAGGTGACCGAGGCCCTCGGTGCCATCTGGGAATCTGATTGGAAGGGGATCATCGCAGTCCATACGGATGCTGCCACGGCCGAAAAGATGCCCGATCAATCCAGGAACCAGCCCCTCGTCGTATTGGACAATGCGTACAACATGTTCCTCTCCGCGGATGTCGTCGCATCGCTGCCCGAGTTCAAGAAACCGGGACCCATAACGACAATGGCCGACAAACTGGCGAAGGCGTACAAGGTCGGTGGATGCGACATGCTTCGCGACACCGCTCAGACCACCGGCATGAAGGATGGTAAATCCAGGAGTGTAGTGGCCGCGTTCCTCATAGCAGCTGGTATCTCCGAGATACCTTTCAAGCTCAGTTCAGACGAACGTGGTTTCGCCGATTTCCTCGCACCGTTCGTCAAGAACCTCTTGTCCGCGACCGGGGACAAGTACAGGGACAACATGAACACCCTCCTGACCGCGACGAGTTCCGGTGAGAAGGTCTGATCAGAACACCCTGATATCTGCCACATAATGGGATACCGCGGGGGCGAATGACTTCACCTCGCGGATCCCGATCACGTCGTACCCATCTTCCCCACATGCTTCTGAGAAGATGGAACGGATCCTGTCCTCGTACTCGTTGACATAGAACGTGTCATGATAGTGTATGATTCCGCCTGGCCTCAGCATACGCAGTGCGGTCGGGACGAACTCCGACGTCGTTTGAACGTATCCCATCAGTATGCGGTCCGCGAATCCGCGACCACGGAGGTGACGGTTGTCACCGAGTATCGGTATGACCACGTCCTCCAGCATGTTGTCCCTGACGTTGCGCACCAGGAACTGGTACGATTCAGGGTTCTTCTCGCATGCGAACACCCTGCGGGCACCCGAGAACTTGGCCAACGGAAGGGTGAAGTACCCGATTCCGGCGAACATGTCCACCACGGTCTCGCCAGTGCAATCCAGTTGCCTCATGCGCATGCGCTCGTCCGTGTTACCAGAGGCGAACATAACCTTGGTCACATCGAAACCGTAACGGATACCATTCTCCAACCTGACGGACTCTGTATCCGTACCGTGGATCAGCTCCATACTGGGTTGCCTGAACTCACCGGACACGCCGCGGACATCGGCGCATACGGTCTTGGCATCGAGGACCTCGGCATACGTCCTACCGATTATGTCGGAGTACGGACGGCAACGCGGGTCCATCTTTACTATGACTATGTCGCCCACGAACTCCCACCGGGTGGGCACGATATCCCTCAACTCAGGATACGCCTCCAACTTGGCGGCTATCCGTTCCTGTGGGCTCCTGCGGTCCAGGGTATATGCATCACCCTCGACCATCTCGTACCCCATGTCGGACACCGTACCGATGTGATCGGGCATTATCGGGACGTAACGGAAATCCTGATCCTTTCCGATCTTCGCATGGATGTCCACCATCTCACGTCCCATGAGGTCACGTATGACCAGTCCCGCCTCGGAGGACGGTATCTTCGCGAATACAACACGCTTCATATCAAACACCTCAATCCCAGCGGTATTGCTGCCAACAATGCACCGCCATGGCACATTATCCTCTTCATCACAGCGGATGGATCGTCCAAGTCGAGCTCATCCAACTCCGAGCGGACATCGTCGCGTGAAGCGTACCTCCCCGCACGGATCAGATCCCCATCGTCCAACCTGCAGAACAACCTCCTCAGGGTGTAACCGCGGTCGAGGCCTTTACCGATCTCCGAACGCCAAGCGCTCTCGTACTCGGAAAGCGCCTTCCCGGAGAGATTATCGCTGGACAGTGCCTGGCGCAGGACCCTGCAGAGTATCGGCGTCGCCTTAAACGCGGGGTACAGACCTCCTCCGGAGATGGGTTTCACCAGACCGGCGGCATCACCTGTGAGGAGGCATCTGTCACCATAGGTGGTCCTACGACCGCCCACGGGGATCTTGCCACTGTACATGGTGATTATCCTGGAATCATACCCGTTATCGGCCAGAAGGCGCTTCAGGTACTGCATCGGCGGTCCGGCGGACCAGGACGTGCAGAGTCCGACGCGGGTGAAGTCCCCACAGGGGATCTCCCATGTGAAGAAACCGGGCGCATATCTCGAACCCAGATGTATCCTGAACAGGTCCTGATGCGGGGCCGTGACGGCGACATCGGCCTGTATCCCCCTGATGTACTCACGGGGCCCGTTGTCACCCAGGGACATGGCGACCTTGGAAGAATGGCCATCTGCACCCACTATGGAACGGGTCGTGTGCCCACCATCCGAGGTCGTCACCACCACGTGGTCTCCGACCGTATGTGAGATGTACTTCTCGGAATAGGAGTACTCCGCACCTGCCGCCATGGCGGCATCAGCCATGCGTGAATCCAGATCTGAACGGTCCACCACACGGGCCTTGGGCCAATCGGAACGGACGATCACCGACCTACCGTCGGGAAAAACTACCTCCGCACCGTGAAGGGTGTTTAGGATGTCCGGGCGGACCCCGGACATCCGGATGACTTCATCGCTGATCAGACCGGCACACTGTACCGGCCTGCCGGAGGATTCGTGCTCCTCCAGCACTAGGACGTCATGGTCGCGGGCAAGATCGGCGGCCGCAAGGCTCCCTGCGGGACCTCCGCCCACTATCGTGACATCCCTCATGATACTCAGCACTTCTTGGACTTCTCGTAGTCCGCGATGAACTTGGCGATACCCTCATCGGTCTTGGGGTGCTTGACCATGAGCTTGAGGGTGTCGTAGGGGATGGTTGCGATATCGCATCCGACGAGTGCCGCATCGAGGACGTGTGCAGGTCCGCGGATGGATGCCGCGATGACCTCGGTTCCGATACCGTAGTTCTCGAACATCGTCATGATCTCGGTGACGAGATCGGATCCGTACTGTCCGATGTCGTCCAGACGTCCGATAAAGGGGGAGACGAATGCGGCTCCGGCCTTTGCTGCGAGGAGTGCCTGGAGAGGGGAGAAGATCAATGTGACGTTGACCTTGATTCCCTCCTCGGAGAGGACCTTGGTTGCCTTAAGTGTCTCGACGCACATGGGGAGCTTGACGTTGATGTTCTCGTGGATCTTTGCGAGCTCACGTCCCTCTGCGATCATCTCCTCTGCGGTCATGGACATCGCCTCGGCGGAGATGGGTCCATCGACAATCTCGGCGATCTCCCTGACGCGGGTCCTGACGTCGACGCCCTCCTTGGCGATGAGACTGGGGTTGGTGGTGACTCCGTCCAGGATTCCCCAGCTGTTGATTTCCTTGATCATGTCGAGATTTGCTGTGTCTATGAAGATCTTCATCCTTCATCCCTTCCTTGAAATCGATTTCCTCACCGCTGCGACTATGTCTGCGGTGGTAAGCCCGTATTTCTCCATGAGGTCCGTCGGGTTTCCGGACTCTCCGAAAGTATCCTTCGTCCCGACCCTCTCCAAGGGTACGCAGACGTTGTCACAGAGGCACTCGGCCACTGCGGAACCCAGTCCGCCGATGACGCTGTGCTCCTCTGCGGTTATGCAGCATCCGGTCTTCCTGACGGATGCGAGGAGTGTCTCCGAATCGAGGGGCTTGATCGTGGACATGTTGATGACCTCCACGTCCACACCCTCTCCTGCGAGGATCTCGGCTGCCTCCTGGCAGAACGATACCATCTGTCCGCATCCGACGAGGGTAGCATCCGCACCCTCCCTGAGGACGGTTGCCTTGCCTATGACGAACTCCATGTCCTCGGGCATGGACGTGGGGAACTCCGCACGTCCCATCCTCATGTACACGGGGCCGTCGTAATCCGCGATGGCCATGGTGGCGGCATAGGCCTCGTAGGCATCGGCGGGGGCGATGACGGTCATGTTGGGCAACGAACGCATGATGGACACGTCCTCGAGTGCCTGGTGGGATGCCCCATCCTCACCGACGCTGATACCGCAGTGGGTGGCCACGATCTTCACGTTGAGCCTGGGGTACGCGACGGCCAACCTGATTTGCTCCCAGCACCTGCCGGTGGCGAAGACTCCGAATGTCGATGCGAACACAGTCTTGCCCGATGCTGCGAGTCCGGCGGCGATTCCGACCATGTTCTGTTCCGCGATACCGACCTCGACGAACCTGTCGGGACAGACCTTCTGGAAATCAGAGGTCTTGGTCGAACCGGCAAGGTCCGCATCCAGGACGACCACGTCGTCCCTGGTTTCGGCCAGCTTCGCGAGGGCCTTTCCATAGTAGTTGCGCTGTGCGAGCTTCTGTCCGTTCATTGGATCGCCTCCTTGAGTTCCCTGACAGCTATGTCATACTCCTCAGCGTTGCAGGCCTTTCCGTGGAAACCTGCGTTGTTCTCCATGAATGAGACCCCTTTGCCCTTGACTGTGTCCATGATTATGGCGGTGGGTCTCGACGACTGCTTCGCCTTGTTGAGAGCCTCCACGATCTGACGCATGCTGTGTCCCTTGATCATGATGACATTCCATCCGAACGCCTTCCACTTCTCGGGAAGGGGTTCGAGACCGATCGCACCCTCGGTGTTGCCTGTAATCTGGAGGTGGTTGCGGTCGACGATGGCCACGAGGTTCTTGAGTCCGTACTGGCGGGCGAACATGGCCGCCTCCCAGTTCTGACCGCTCTGGAGCTCACCGTCTCCGAGGA
Organism: Candidatus Methanomethylophilaceae archaeon; assembly: GCA_017935945.1. Classification (GTDB taxonomy): domain Archaea; phylum Thermoplasmatota; class Thermoplasmata; order Methanomassiliicoccales; family Methanomethylophilaceae; genus Methanoprimaticola. The sequence goes on from JAGBGN010000014.1 coordinate 33,469, forward strand.
GACAATATGTCATGTAGTCCTTACCGTCCATCTTACCAGCGAGTGCGATACCGCAAGCCATGCTCAGACCCTGACCGAGGGACCCCGTGGACATCTCCACACCGGGAACCTTTCCACGTACGGGGTGGCCCTGGAGCTTGGATCCCATCTTCCTGAGTGTGATGAGGTCCTCGACGGGGAAGTACCCGGACTCGGCCAGTGCGGCATAGAGGACGGGTGCGACGTGACCCTTGGAGAGGACGAACCTGTCCCTGTCCTCCCACTGGGGATTGGAGGGGTCGTGGTTCAGGACACGGAAGTACAGTGCAGACATCAGATCGGCTGATGAAAGTGATCCGCCGGGATGTCCGGATTTGGCCGCATAGGTCATCTCGACCACGTGCAACCTGAGTTTGTTCGCTATCGTTTCGAGTTCTGCGAGGCTTCTGTCGGTCATCTTCAGTCACTCTCTATCCTGGGTGCGAGGAGGTAATCGACCTTCACACTGCCATCGGCAAGTGAGAAGTTGAGCTTGGTGGGGTAGTCGCTGTCAAGCGCTATGTTGATCATCGTTCCGGAGGGCGTGGCCTTCACGATGTTGGAGAAGTAGTCCAGAGGGAACATGCTGCGGACCTCCGAAGGGGTGTCCAGCATGGGCATGTTTGCCTTGTCGATTCTGAGGCTGACCGAATCGGTGTCCCCTTCACAGGACAGGTCGAAGAAATCGGGTGCCGCCCTGAGGGTTATGTGATCCGATATCGTGTCCGCAGCACGGATGCCCTTCTGGAGCTCATCGACACAGACGGTCATGTTGGCGGTCAGGGAGAGCTGGGGGACCTTTGGGTCACTCATACTGGAGGTGTCGACCAGGTTCATACGGCGGGTGATGTTGCCTACCTTGAAGATCAACCTTCCATGGACATCGTCCTGTTCCATACTGATCAAGTCACCGGAACTGGCGAGCTTGAGGACTCCCTTGACCTTGTCGAGGTCGAGTCCGAGCTCGACGCTGTCCGCCTCGAAGGATGTGAATGCGCCCTTGTCGACGAACATCTCTATCATCGCGACATGTGCTGCGTCGACGGCCTTGAGTGTGATCCCCTCGGAGGAGATCGAGAACTTGACCTCGTCGATGAGGGTCGAGATTATGTTGACCAAGCCCTTCAACGTATCCGACTTCAACTCAGCCTTGAACATACGCACACCTCAGTACTCTCTCCAGGAATGGTTGCACTTGCAGCAACGATAGATCCTGGTTTCAGGCTCATCCGCAGCGCGGGTCTGCCTGATGACGAAGAACGCCTCGGTGTGGTTGCATTCCGGACAGGGGATGCGTGTCTTGGGGAGGGTTGCGACGTTTTCCGTGATAACGGTGGTCTCCCTCTCCTTGGAGTCGGTTGTGATGACCTTCGCTGCTGTACCAATCTCCTTGGTGGCACCGCAGGCATTGCATACATATGCCCCATCCTTGGGGAACATCATTGAGCCGCATGAGCAAAACACGTTAATCAGCCTCTGTCCTCGTCATGGACTGGCCGTATTTATTCCTGTTGTGGACGCGCACGTGCGCAACAATAAAAGAAAGGAGAGAGGGTGGGGCCCCCTCTGTTTTCACTTCTTGGTGCTCTTCTTCTTGCCCTTGGTGGTGGCCTTGATCTCACGGAGCTTGAGCTTCACTGTTGCGGCGATCTCCTCACCCTGGACCTTTCCATCTGTGACGAGGGCCTCATCGTACCTGAGTATGGTCCATCCCTCGTCGATGAGTGCCGCGTCCATTGATGTGTCGGCATCGGCAGGGACGACGAACACGGCGACCTTCCCCTTGACGAATGCCACGGGGATATTGTACGGACCATAGTCGCGTCTGCACCTGAGCCCCTTGTTCCAAGCGGCCCTGCGGACGACTGCTTCGGGGGAGTAATCGGTGAACAGATCCTCTCCCAGGACCTCCTCTTCCTCGACAGCGGGTGCGGGTCCCGGTATGGATGGTGCATCCTCCTCCGGACGGTCCTCGATGACCTCGATGACCGCTTCATCCTGATACCTGTCACCATCACCGGAGATGTCCAGTATCTCAGGTTCCTCGGATGACCAATCGGCCTCGATAACCTGCTCCGGAGCCTCGACATCGGGCTCTGAAACATCCGCCTCCTCGATGGAAATCTCGGACTCGGCCTCTACCACCTCAGAGTCGGGTTCAACGACTGCAGGTTCCTCGATGACGACTGATTCGACTTCCTCTGATGTGGATGCATCCTCGATGGCCCTTTCATCCACTGCGGGTTCCACCTCGACAGTATCCTCGGGTTCATCCTCCTCCATTTCGAGTACGGGTTCATCATCGATGACGACTGATTCGACTTCCTCAACGACGGTATCCTCTACAGTCTTTTCGGGTTCGGCCTTGGGTTCCTCGGATTCAGGCTCATCCCCCACAGTCCCTTCCACGATTACCTCGTCTACTGCGGGTTCCACGACCTCAATGGACATCTCTGACTCGGCCTCTACCACCTCGGGTTCAACTTCCTCGAATATGGGTGCATCCTCGACGATATCATCGAGTTCATCTCCGACCCAGTCATCAACCTCAACGATGATTTCCTCAGCAATCTCTTCGGGTTCGACCTTGGGTTCCTCGGGTACAGATTCGATGACCTCCTCATCTGTTGCATGCTCATCCTCAACGGACTCGTCCGATGACGGTTCTACCTCATCCTGGACCTGAGGCTCTACAACGGGTTCCTCGATGGTCGGGGCCACTGCGATGATGGGCTCCTCCACCTTCTTCGGGGGCTCCTCGGGTACGGGTTCGGCCTTGGGTTCCTCGGTTACCTTGGGAGTGGGACGTACCGAAGCCCTGTTGCTGGCATCCCTGGATGACACCAGCTTCATCATGAAATCGTTCTTGGCTGGTGCCTTCTTCGGGGACTCCTCGGGTACGGGTTCGGCCTTGGGTTCCTCGGTTACCTTGGGTTCCTCTACGACCTTGGATGCTTCCACCACGGGAGGCTCAGGATCATCGACTTTCGGCACCTCCTCAGGCTCCTCGATGGTCGGGGCCACTGCGATGATGGGCTCCTCCACCTTCTTCGGGGGCTCCTCGGTTACTTTGGGTTCCTCTACGGCCTTGGGTTCCGTCTTGGGGACGATATCCTTCGGTTTGGATGCTGACTCCTCGGCAGGACTGATTGCCTTGACCTCCTTCGGTGCGGAGACCTTGGATGCTTCCTTGCGCGCAGATACCTCCCTTTCGTTCCTAGCACCATCCTGCGGTCCGGAAAGCATGGAACTGATGATTGTAGACAATGCGACCCAGGCACCGACGATTATCAGGGCGAATCCCTGATAGAACGCGGTCCCCTGAGAGATTGCCATGATGGCGAAGAACAGTTCGACAGCCGCGAGGATGGCGGAGATGTACATGGCGCCATACAGCTTGCCCACCCATAGCGACAATGTGTCAGCTACCATGGCGAGTGCCGCAAGCACGGCTGCAACCGCGAATATGGTAGACGAACCAGTGACAGCCGAAACGACGAAAATAGCCCCCGATAGCAGGAACAAACCGGAACGTATCTTCTGTACGAAGTTTCCACCGTTAATCAAAGTGATGATCGATGAGGCTATGGCGACCACCCCTGCTAAGAGCAGTAGGTACGATCCGACCGTGCCTGCCGACATCGGTGCGCCACCTGCGATCACCAACGCCGCTGCAAGAACAAACAGGAGGGCCGTGCCCATGGCTAGACCTCCAGTTAACCTTCTGTCGAGTGCTCCCATGAATGAGGTATCCTCTCCTCCGAATATAACGATTATTACAACTCTGGCTATTTCGTACCCGTAGCATATAGCCATACTCCGGGAGCAATCAATTTTACATCCGTCGAGGGGGATTGTGTGAAGTTTCCGGGTGGTTCGGTACAGTGTCTGGGTTGGTCCTCGCGCGTATAACCGCTACGCGCGAAACTGGCGCGCCTGCGAGGATAAGTTAAATATAGTGCATCCAGCTAACCTCTTATCGCCTTATAATATGGGGTCGCGGCCCTGTATCATCATCACAGTCAAGGAGGACATTTTGAACGTCCTCTTTCACAAAGTCCTTCAATTTCGAAGGCAGAATACGAAAAGGAGAGAGATTTAATGAAAATGAAATTTAAATTCCTGGGTGGCGCAGACATGGTCGGCCGCATGGGGATGACCATGGAAGGTAACGGCATGACCGCACTGATAGAGTACGGTCTCAGCCCCACGAAACCTCCGGAGTACCCCATCCCCGCACCCAGGATAGATTACGCGTTCCTCACCCACGCGCACCTGGACCACTGCGGTATGATCCCGCAGGTCTGCGGCAAGAACAGATGCGACCTGTTCACCACGCCCCTATCCGCAGAGGTCGCCGAGATCATGATGTACGACACCCTCAAGATCGCCAAAGCGGAGAACTACATCCAGCCCTATTCCGCAGACGATATCGAGAGGACGATGAAAGCTGTCGTCCCCATGACATACGACGACGAGATCACCGTGGACCACCTCGATGTCACCATGCTCGATGCGGGTCACATCCCCGGTGCGGCCATGTTCAAGTTCGACTGCGACGTGTCCACCATCTATTCCGGAGACATCCACACGGAATCCCAGAGACTCGTCTACGGTGCCAAGCCGTGCGACTGCACCAACCTGTTCATCGAGGGAACCTACGGTGGACGCAACCACCCTCCGAGGAAGGAGACGGAAGCTGCATTCCTCGCCAAGATCGAGGAGGTCATTGACCGTGGTGGAACCGTCCTCATCCCCTGTTTCGCTGTCGGAAGGACTCAGGAGATCATGCTCCTGCTCAGGAACCTGGACTACGAGATGTGGGTCGACGGTATGGGAAGGTCTGTCACACGCCTGTTCCTCGACTATCCCGAGTACATCAAGGATGTCAAGCACCTCAAGGCCGCCAAGAGGAAGTTCAACGAGGTCCGCAACACCAACTCCAGGTTGAGCGCCAAGAAGGGCCAGATCATCGTCACCACCGGCGGAATGCTCGACGGTGGACCCGTCCTCGGATACCTCAACTACCTGAAGGATGACCCCAAGAGCGCAGTCCTCCTCGTCGGATACCAGGCAGAGGACACTAACGGAAGGCTGCTCATGGAGCAGGGATGCGTCAAGATCGATGGTGAGGTCGTAAAGGTCGAGTGCGAGCTCCAGAAGTACGACTTCTCCGCACACGCAGACCACAACCAGATCGTCGAGTTCATCAAGGCATGCGATCCCGACAATGTCATCATGATGCACTCCGAGACCCGCGACATGTTCCTCCCCGATCTCGAGGACTACAACGTCATACTGCCCGAGACCGGTGTGGAATTCGAACTGGACGTGTGAGTATGGATATCGCCACCTATCTGGAAGAGGATATCGGCAGGGGGGACATCACCACCCTCCTGACGGTCCCCGACACAGTCGGTGTAGCCGAGATCGTATGCGAAGAGGACTGTGTCGTGGCAGGATTGGCCGAAGCGACAGAAGTCTTCAGGATCGTAGGTGGCGATGTCGAAACCTTCTGCGTCGACGGTGAACGCGTATCCGCTGGAACGCGTATCCTGACCGTCACCGGATCCCTCAGGGGTCTGATCACAGGCGAGCGTACAGCATTGAACTTCCTGATGCAGATGAGTGGCATAGCCACGGCGACACGCCGTGCCGTCGAACTCGCAGAAGGGAAGATAATCGTGGCAGCAACCAGGAAGACGACGCCTGGATTCGGGGAATTCCAGAAGAAGGCGGTAGCCCTCGGTGGCGGAGACACCCACCGCCCTGCACTGGATAGCATGATAATGATCAAGGACAACCACATCAAAGCCTGTGGTTCGGTTATGAACGCCATGATGAAGGTCTCCGACGCCCCGTTCTTCATAAAGAAGGAGGTCGAAGTAACATCGTTGCAGGATGCGGTGGTCGCTGCCGAGATGGGTGCGGACATAATCATGCCGGACAACATGGGGCCCGTGGCCACGGGAGAGGTCAGGGACCATGTCAAGGCGATCAACCCGCGCATACTGATCGAGGCCTCCGGCAACATAAGACCCGAGAACATACCCGACTACATAGGCAAGGCCGACATCGTCTCCATGGGCTATCTGACACACTCCACACCCTCGGTACAGTTCTCGATGGACATCATCTGATGTGCCGTTACTTTTAACTCACTCATCACCGATGACGGCATATGGCCATCAATCTTGACGAGTACACATGCGAGTTCTGTGGCAAGCAGTGCAAGAACATCGTATACGCCGCATTCGTCTGCGACGACCCCAACTGCCTCGAAGAGGCCAGGCTCGCCCGTGGCGGACCCGGCGGACACATGAAGAAGAAGGCTGAGGGAAAACCCATAATACCCATCGAACTCGAGAACGAGATCGATGAGAACAAGAAACTCTGATTTTTTATGAGGAGGGTCTGAACCCTCCCCATTTGTTGATGGTCGGTTGCCCGACCTGTAGTTTCAGTGCCTGAAGACACGGCAACCGGTGAACACCATCGCCATTCCGTGCTCGTTGGCTGCATCGATGACCTCCTGGTCCCTGATACTGCCTCCGGGCTGGATGATGGCGGTGACTCCGGCTCTGGCAGCCTCGTCGACTCCATCCCTGAAGGGGAAGAACGCATCGGATGCCATGACACAGCCCTCTGTGGGCTCGTTGGCCTTCATGGTGGCGATCTTAGCGGAATCCACACGGCTCATCTGACCGGCTCCGATTCCGACGGCACGCTCGCCCCTGACATAGACGACTGCATTGGATGTGACGTGTTTCGCCAGCTTCCATGCGAAGAGCAGGGAGTGGACCTCCTCCTCGGTCGGGGCACGGTTGGTCACGACGGTGAGGTTGGCGGGGTCGATGACGACGTCCTCGTCTGTCTGGACGAGCATTCCGCCCTGGACCTTCTTCATCTTGTACTCCCTGTGCTTGGCGGCAGGGCAGATGGGGGCGTTGGTCCTCAAGAGACGGATGTTCTTCTTGGCCTCCATGATCTCCACTGCGCCCTCCTCGTAATCGGGACAGATGACTGCCTCGACGAAGTGCTGGGAGATCTCCTCGGCGGTCTTGACGTCACAGTTCCTGTTGAGACAGATGACGCAACCGAATGCGGAGAGGGGATCGACGTTGTATGCGGTCATGAACGCATCGTAGATGTTGTCCGCGGATGCGAGTCCACAGGGGTTGGTGTGCTTCATGACTACTGCGGTGGGCTTCTCGAAATCCATACAGATGTCGAGGGCCTTGTCCAGATCCAGGATGTTGTTGTAGGAGAGCTGCTTACCGTGGAGCTGCTCGGACTTAGCAACAGTGGTTCCGGGGGTGAAGGGATCCATGTAGAACGCGGCGGCCTGGTTAGGGTTCTCTCCGTATCTGAGGTCCTCGACCTTCTCCATGGGGACGGGGAAGGATGCGGGGAATCCCTCACAGAACTCCTTGTGCATGCGGGATGCGATCATGGCATCGTAGTTGGCGGTTGCTACGAAAGCCTCTGCCATGAGCCTCTGGTGGAGGTCAAGGCTGAGCTCGCCTGCATCCTTCAGCTGGGTGATGATCTCGGAATATTGGGCAGGGTCGGTGACGACAGCCACGGACTCGTAGTTCTTGGCTGCAGCGCGGATCATGCTGGGTCCACCGATATCGATGTTCTCGACGATGTCCTCGAACTCGACACCCTCCTTAAGCACGGTCTGCTTGAAGGGATACAGGTTGATGACGACCATGTCGATGGGTGTGATGTTCTTGTCATCGATTGCCTGCATGTGCTCGGGAAGATCCCTGCGAGCGAGGATTCCTGCATGTATCATGGGGTGCAGGGTCTTGACGCGTCCGTCGAGCATCTCTGGGAAGCCAGTAACATCGGAGACCTCTATGGCCTCGATACCATTCTCTTTCAGAAGTTTGTACGTTCCACCGGTGGAAACGATCTCCACACCGAGCGCGGAGAGTTCCTTTGCGAAGTCAACGATTCCGCTCTTGTCGGAGACACTGATAATTGCCCTCTTGATTTTAGACAGTGATATACCTCCTCTTCCGAGGTGCGCATACCATCGTATGCATGCAATGAATCAACTACTCATTGAAATAGATGACCCACCAAAGAATGCGAGCAAACATCCAACTTAGGAGAACTGAGAAATTCCCGGACTCCGAAACCGGAATCCGGTAAGCGGTTTTTGCTAGGGTCGAACACACCTGCCATCGACATCTGAACTCGGCAGGCACATCCTTGTAATACCAGTAGTTTTCCACCGTACTTAAGATTTACAGTCGGACGTCAAAAAATTAACATTGATAATACCATGTTTTGAACATCCAGACTCGATTTCATCACATTTTTCAACTGAAAAAATAACCTGAACGCCCTATTGGAGGATACATCCATCTTCGCCGGAATCCAGCCAGAATCCATCCGGAAATCGGACCCAGAACCAAGGTTGAAATTCACCGAAAGCGAGCGGAGGTTAGTGTTAAAGTACGATGATTCGATGGTAACCCGATGAAACGCAAGGACCTGGAAATCGCACTCCAAAAGGTGAAAGGATTCGATTCACCGGACCCATCCCTGGAACAGTACATGACTCCCGCGACCATGGTATCTGAGATTGTATTCGATGCATATCGCTCAGGGGATGTCGAGGGAATGAAGGTCGTGGATCTGGGCTGTGGCACGGGCATGTTCACGATAGGATCCTGGATAGCCGGAGCAGGCATGTCGACTGGATATGATGTGTCCGAATCCGCATTGTCCGTGGCCAGGTCCAATGCGGAGACGTTGTGTGCCGATGTGGAGTTCCATCTTTCAGACATCCGTGATGTCAACGACCCGGCGGACACCATATTCATGAATCCCCCCTTCGGTTGCCAGAACCGCAATGCCGACAGACCGTTCCTCGACAAGGCAATGGAACTGTCCGAGTGCATATACTCGATACATATGGCCAACACACTGGATTTCCTGAAGGCATATTGCGAGGAAAAGGGACGTCGTATAGTTTCGTCTAAAATCTATAAGTACGATATCCCTCATACATTCGCGTTTCATAAGAAGACGAAGATGACGGTTGACGTCGCAGTCGTCAACATCAGGTGATTCACATGGCAGACTCAAGGATGGTTTTTCCCGGTGACGAGGTTGCTGTCGAGGAGGAATATCTCGCAGCAGAAGGTACTTTCTCAGAAGATGGAGTGATCTATGCATCACAGATCGGCATCCTCGAACTGGATGACGAGTGCATCGCAAGGGTAGTATCCCCCAACCCCCCTAATATCCTCAGCAACGGCGACATCGTGTACGCCGTTGTCGCCGACATCAGGAACACCATGGCAACCGCAGATGTCGTCGGCAAGGAAGGTGTTTCCAGGACCCTCGGAGGAGAGACCTATGCCACCATCCACGTGTCCAAGATCTCCCAGGGCTACACCGATGATGTGTCCAAGGAGCTCAGGAAAGGCGACTACATCAGAGCAAGGGTCACAGCAACGAAACCGTCCCTCCAGCTCACCACCAAGGACGACCACCTCGGTGTTGTCAGGTCACTCTGCGGAAAATGCAAGACGCAGATGGTCAAGAAGGGGCAGGGACTCTTCTGTCCCGAGTGTAAGACCAACAGCCCCAGGAAGCTGGCCGACGATTACGGCAACATAAAGATTTGAGGTCTAAACCGATGAAGCTGGTCTCCCTCCTGTCTAACGGGCTCGATTCACCCGTTGCATCATATATCATGAGCATGAGGGGTGCGGACGTCACCCTCCTGCATCTGGACAACCGCCCCTACACCGATGACCGCAGTATCGAGAGCGTGAACATGCTGGTCGAGAGACTCAGAGAGGTCACAGGGAAGGAGCTCCCCCTCTACATGGCACCCCATGGTGAGAACCAGGCCAGGATCCACGAGTCCTGTGAGCCGGGATATCAGTGCGTGATGTGCAAACGCGTCATGCAGAAGACCGCGAGGGAGTTCTCCAAGATGATTGGTGCTTCCGGGATAATCATGGGCGACTCACTAGGACAGGTGGCTTCACAGACCCTCAGGAACCTCAAATCCGAGAACACCGGTCTGGACTACACCGTTGTCAGACCCCTGATAGGCATGGACAAACTGGAGATCATCGAGATCGCCAAGGAAATCGGCACTTTCGACATATCGATCAGACCGACCGATGGATGCACCATTGTCCCCATAAAACCCGTTACAGAGGCCAGTGTCGAGAAGATCGGCACTTTCGAATCCGTTGTCGATACGGATGCCCTCGCCAGAACCACTGCCGAAGCAGCTGTGAGAATTTCTTGAAATTATGATGTGATCGATGGGGCGGGACGCCCCTCGACCCATCAGTAGAACCTGCCGCCCTTGCTGGTGTAGAACGCTGGACAAGAATCTATGTCCTCGTCCTCATAGACCATGTCGATGGTTATGTGATTGACGTACATGGCCTGTATACGGGATATGTAAAGGGTGTGTTCACCCACAGGGATCTTAATGTCGGATTCCTTCGGAGCCTTCACGGACACGGGAACCAGTGCAGGACCCATGCAGGCAGTGCAGACACGGTAGTCGCATCCCTCGGACTCTATCAGTTTCTTGACATCATCGTCGACGATGAATTCCATGGCACCCCATCGACGGGGCGCTAATAAGAGTTATGTGCACCCGGATTCAACCATCGTTCGAGAAGAACGACTTGACTGCAACCGGGATGTCACGGCAGAGTATGGAATCCAGACCTCCGAGGGAGGATATCCTGCGGTCCAGGATGACTACCACTCCGCGGTCCGTCTCCGACCTGATCACACGCCCCATGGCCTGCCTCAGCTTCCTCGTGGCAGGGATGGTGGATATGAACCGCCTACCATCTCCGAACCTGATGTCGTAGTACCTGTGAAGGGCACGCAGCTTCGCCGTGGGTTTCGGGAACGGGACCCCGACCACCACCGCCATCTCCAGGGAATCTGCAGGGAAATCGATCCCCTCGCTGATACGTCCGCCCGTTATGCAGAAGAGGACACCGCCCTCCGCCATACTGAAGTTCTCCACGGTCTCCATCAGGTCGGATTGGCCCATGCCCTTCTCCTCGAAATAGATGTCACGTCCCAACTCGTCCACTATCCCCTCGGAAACCATGCGCTCCATGAACTGGTATGATGGGAAGAACACCGCTGTGTTCACATTGACCGCGGACACGGAATCCACGATCAACCTCCTCAGTATGCCGTAGTTGGGCTCTGTGTACCTTTCCTCGTAGTTCATGGTGACTTCGTCGGAATACAGCTTCAGGAGGTTCTCTGGCGGGAACATACCCCCCAGCCTGAGGAAAGACGGCCTCTCGATGCCCATCTCGATTGCGTACGCATCCAACGGTTCCAACGTACCGGACATGTGGACCGATGCATGACACTCGTTCAAGGGACCGGATGCTCCCGAGGGGTCGAGACAATAGGATTGGAACTTCGGGTTGTACTCACCGACCACCAACCTGACGTACAGGTCCTCGTCTCCCAGCACCCATGCCTGCATGAAGCGTGACATGGACATTATGTAAGAACGCGGGAGCTTGCGCCTCTGCTTCTTGCGTTCAGCGATGCCATCCCCGATCTCCTCCATGGCCTTGAAGACCTTGGACAATCCGTTGCTGGTGAGACCCAGGCGGGACATGAGCTCCTCCTGGAGGAAGTATGGTGGCAGCATGCCATCGTCATCGATGAGGTACTCCCTGACCGCCAACGACAGCACCTCCTTGGTAACTGCGATCACATCCGTCACGGTCATCCCATCGTGGACCTCGGGGTCGCCGTTGTCCCCTGCTTCCTTCTCAGCCAGTTCCATCGCCCTCATGGAACATTCACAGGTCTGCACCTCGCGGAGGTAGTCCGGGAGGTTGTGTGCCTCGTCGACGACGATTATGGTCTTCGACAGTGGAACGCCCAACCATTGGATGAAACGGTCCAGGACCTGCGGCATGAAGACGAATGGATACGGTACAGCGATGACATCGGCCTCGGGCAGGACGTATTTGACCATCTCATACGGGCAGAGCCCGGAATCCTCACACAACTTGGAGAAATCCTCGGGTTCCGGATGGTCCCTGCGGACCCTCTCGACCCACGATCCGATATCGGTGGATTCGATTGCAGAATAATACGGACAATGACAGCCATCATCGCCCTTGCGCTTGTATTCGGAACAGAGTTTGGAGATCTCCTCGGACGTCCCCGAGGAGAGTTCCGGATCGTCCCTCATGAGGGGACAGGAGGAAGCCGAACGGCCCTGGACACCGACACAGAGTATGCCGTCGCCGATGGCCGCCGACTCCCTTATGACCTGTTTCTGCTGGGATTTGGTACGGGTCAGGTACAGGACCTTCATCCCGTGGTCCCTCGCGTATCCGACGGTACCGCATAGGGACGTTATGGTCTTCCCCACACCCGTGCCGGCTTCGACTACCGCACACCCGCGCTGACGGATGGTGCGATTGATGAAACCGACCAGACCCCTCTGGCCGGGACGGTACGGGTACGGGAAGTCGACCATGTCTCAGGCCGCGTCGCCGCCCCTGCGCCAGATGTCATCGGGAAGGTCCGCGTAGATGGAATCCATACCGTCCTCCTCCACGACGACCTCCTTGTCGTTGGACATGAGCTGCGAGATCTTCTCCCTCTTGAAGAGCCAGTAGTGGATCCTCCACTCCCTTCCGTCGTAGAGGGTGGTCTCCTCCCTCTCGGTCGTCAGGATACCGGCGTCCTCCAGCATGTAGAAGGCATCGCGGTCCTCGGGCTCCAGGATGTTGTCTATGATCCTGTCTGAGTACCCGAAGAAGTTGAGCACATGGTGGGCAAGCTCGTAGGCCTGCTCCTCCACCATCCCACGGGAATGGTCGATGCTGTTCTTGATGGCCTGTGTGAGGTCGTCCACCGTGATGATGCTCATCGGATCACTCCACCATGTTGAGGAACTTGATGTCGTCGCTGCCGACTGTCTCGGAGATCTTCTTCACGATCTCGTCGGGAACGATCTGGTCGACGGTGAGGAACATGAGTGCCTGGTCCTCGTACCTTCCGACGGACATCTGGGCGATGTTGATTCCGACCTCACCCATGGCGTTTCCGACGACTCCGATGACTCCGGGCTCATCCTTGTAGTGGAGGAAGAGCATGTCTCCGCGGAGGGGGACCTCGAAGGAGAAGTCGTCGACTCCGACGAGCCTTGCCTGACCGCCGATGACGGTTCCCCTGATCGTACGGGTGACACCGCTGCTGGTGAACCTCATCTCGACGACGCTCGCGTAATCCTTGGCGGTATCGTTGTTGGTCTCTGCGATCTCGATTCCCTTGGACTTGGCCAGAGGCAGTGCGTTGATGATGTTTGCGGTACCGACGATGTTCTCGAGGTATCCGATGACGGTGGTGACCGTGAGCATCTTGGTCTGCTTCTTGGCGAGCTCTCCGCAGTAGGAGATCTCGAGTTTGTCGAGGGGGTTGTTGCCGACCATCTGCTGGACGACCTTACCCATGCCGCTGACGAGGGGTATGAACGCCTCGGTCTCCGCATCCAGGGATCCGCGGGGTGCGTTGATCGCGTTGGTGATGACTCCGTCCCTCAGGTACTTGACGGCGCATTCGGCGATCTCGACTGCGACCCTCTCCTGAGCCTCCACGGTGGATGCTCCGAGGTGGGGTGTGGTGACGAGGTTCTCCAGCTCCAGGAGCTTGGTCTCCTCCTCGCAGAGGGGCTCACTGCACCAGACATCGAATGCTGCTCCTGCGATGATTCCCTCCTTGAGTGCTGTGTAGAGGTCGTCCTCGTTGACGATTCCGCCGCGTGCCACGTTGGCGATCCTCGCGTTGGGCTTCATCATCTTGAACTGGGACAGGGAGATCATGTTCCTGGTCTCGGGCAGGAGAGGGGTGTGGATGGTCATGAAGTCGGCGTTGGAGATGACCTCCTCGAGGGTGGTGAGCCTTACTCCGAGGGCGTCGGCGACATCCTTGGGAAGGAAGGGGTCGTAACCGATCATGGTCATGTTGAACGCCTTCATGCGCTTGGCGACCTCTCCTCCGACACGTCCGACACCGATGATTCCGAGGACCTTTCCGTTCAGCTCGACACCGGTGTACTTGGACCTCTTCCACTCTCCCTTGTGCATGGACTCATGTGCGAAGGGGATGTTCCTGGCGAGTGCGAGGAGCATGGCGCATGAGTGCTCGGCTGCGGAGAGGATGTTGGCGGAAGGGGTGTTCATGATGAGGATTCCCTTGTCCGTGGCGTAGGGTATGTCCACGTTGTCGACTCCGACACCTGCACGTCCGATGACACGGAGGTTGGTGGCCGCATCGATGACCTTGGAGGTCACCTTGGTTCCGGACCTTATGATGAGGCAGTCGTAGTCGCCGATGATACCGCAGAGCTCGTCCTCTGTGAGTCCGGGTTTCACATCGACGGGGAAACCGGATTTGTTCAAAATATCGAGTCCCTCGTCGGAGAGGGGATCTGAGACCAGAATCTTTGTCATTTTCACTCCTCCATGATCTCGTCCATCACGGACAGGAGCTTCTTGATGCCCTCGGGGGTTGTATCTCCCATGTGTCCGATCCTGAACGTCTGTTCTTTGACTTCGCCGTATCCGTTGGAGATCTCGTATCCCTTGGATTTCAGCTTCGAATGGAAATCGTTGAAGTCCAGTCCTCCACGGTTGACCACACCGATGGAATTGGACTGGTATCCTGCCTCGGGGAACACTCCCTCGAGCTTCTTGTCCGCCCAGTTGCGGACGAGGTCCGCCATCTCCTGGTGCCTCCTGTACCTTGCCTGCATGCCCTCGGCGAGCATGCGGTCGAGCTGGTAGTCCAGACCGTACATGAGTGAGACGGGGGGCGTGGTGAGCGCGTAGTTGTCGTCGCTCTGTTTCTTGATCTTGAGCAGATCGGTGTAGAATCCTCTGTTGGGAACAGTCTTGGCCTTCTCCAGAAGCCTCTCAGAACACAGCATGACCGCTATTCCGGGAGGAAGTGCCAATGCCTTCTGGGTGCCGAATACGACGGAATCGGCATCGAGGTCCTTGAGCTTGATGTCCATCGCGAATGCGGATGTGACGGCATCCACGAACACGAGGGAATCGGGGTTCTGTGCCCTGACCTCCTTGGCGAGGGCCACGGAATCGCTGAAGACTCCTGTGGAGGACTCGTTGCTCACCCAGTGGACCGCCTCGACATCCTTTCCGACCTTGCCTGCGATGTGCTCGGGCTTCATGGCCTTTCCCCAGGGGACCTGGACCTTCTCAACCGTCTTACCGTTGAGCTCCCCGAGCTCGATGGACCTGTTACCGAATGAACCGTTGGTTATTCCCACGGTCTTCTGGTTGACTCCGTTCCTGATGGCAGCCTCGAGCATCACGGTGGCGGATCCGCCGACGAGGAAGACCTCCATGTCCGTGTCGAGTGCCTTCCTGACCTTCTCGACGATGCCTGCGTGGAGCTCTTTGTACTCCTTGCACCTGTGTGTGATCATGGGTTTGGTCATTGCCTGGAGCGTGTCCTGCTCGACATGCACTGGTCCGACTGTGAATAAGGTCCTGCTCAAATTCAATTCCTCACTGTAGGGATGATGACGGTGTATTATCCAACCCCTATATAGAATGCGTGCGCGTGGGCGCGACCCGTCGCACGAAGGTCCGAAAAGTAACGTGTATGGGAATGGAATCCGCCGGATGTCCCGGCGGATGTTTTTGATCAGAGCTGGCTCATGACCTTCTTGATCCTGGAGATACCCTCGCGGATCTGCTCCTCGGATGTGGCGTAGGAGAGCCTGAAGAATCCCTCTCCGCTCGGTCCGAATGCGGAACCGGGGGTGACCGCCACGTGACCCTCCTTGAGGAGGATCTCCGCGAGTTTCGCCGAGGGGAGATCCGCATCGTACTTGGGGAAGATGTAGAACGCACCGTCGGGGACGTTGCACTGGATGCCGGGGATCTCGGAGATCAGGTCGAGTGCCAGATCGCGGCGCTTCCTGAACTCGGCGACCATGGCATCCCTTGCGTCCTGGGGGCCGGTGATGGCCTCTACGGATGCATCCTGCACGAACGAGACGGCACAGGATATGGAATGCGACTGGAGCTTGTTGATGGCCTTGATGTCCTCTTCCGGAGCGATGGCCCATCCGAGCCTCCAACCGGTCATGGCATGGGATTTGGACAGTCCGGAGACGATGATCGTGTTCTCGAACATGCCGGGGAAGGAAGCGATCGATGTGTGCTTGCCCTCATAAATGATGCTCTCGTAGATCTCGTCGGACATGACCTTGATACCGTTCCTGATGGCGATATCGGCTATCTGCTTCAGGACATCCCTGGGGATGATCCCTCCCGTGGGGTTGGAGGGCGTGTTCAGGATGATCATCTTCGTACGGGGGGTGATCGCGGCCTCGATGAGTGCCGGGTCGATGACGAACTTCTCCTCGAACTTGGTGGGTATGTAGACGGGCATACCGCCTGCGAGACGGATGCATGCCTCGTATGACACCCATGAGGGATCCGCGAGGATGACCTCGTCACCAGGATCGATGTATGCGAGCGCTGTGAGGAAGATCGCCTGCTTGCATGGTGTTATGAGGACGTTGGAAGCCTGACAGGGGACACCGTTCGTCTCCCTGGTGACATCGGCTACCGCCTTCCTCAGAGCAGGGATGCCCATCGAGGGCGTGTAGTGGGTGTTGCCGGAACGCAGCGAATCGCAACAAGCGTCGATGACGTTGGCAGGTGTCGTGAAATCGGGTTCACCCATCGAGAACGAAACGATGTCTATTCCCTCTGATTTCATCTGACTGACAAGATTGGAGATCGCTATTGTACCTGACGCTGGAATCTCTTGAAGTCTCTTGGACACCATGGATACGCCTCTTTCTGATGTCCAGTGCATCAGATGTACGTTCTTAAGGATTGTTCCACTGAACGTGGTCTGAGGGGTGCGATGGTCCGCCGGACAGCTCGTCCGAGCACTGAAGTCCTTCTACCTCAGGACATGATGTCCTTGATGTGGCCCTGTTCGGCCGCATCCTTGATCTCCATGGCCAGCCTGGCGCCGGTGCTCAATCCGGGGTAGATCAGGTCCGCATAGGGAGATCCGGAGATGAAGGGGTTGGTTCCGGCGACGATCCTGGTGGAGATTTCGAACACCTTGAACTGGAGCTTGTCGTTGACGACGGTCTCCAGGCAGAACGGTCCCCACATTCCTCCGAACAGCTCGTAGGACTTGTTGACGACCTTCTCCGCCATCTCGAACGCCTTGGGAAGCAGGGATTCGCGGATGACGACGGGCGTGTTTCCGGTGACGACGAAGGACGGGTAGAGGCCGTGCCTCTTGGACTCCTCGATGGAACCCATCTTGTACATCTCATCGATGTTGCTCTCGTCCCTACGGTCGATGGACAGGAGCTCGAGGGATCCTCCCTGCTCGCACCTGTATCCGTCGGTCTTGAACGGGTCGTAGAAGAAGTGCATGTAGTACCTGGTTCCGAGGCAGTACTCCTGGATCGTGTACGGCTGGGACTGGTCCACTGCCATCTTGAAGTCGGGGTAGTCCATGGCGATGAAGTACCCCCTTCCACCCTTGGCTCCATGATACTTGACCATGACAGGTTCATCGATCTCCCTCGCATCGGTGATGAGACGGGGCATCGGGACACCTGCCGAGGTGATCCACTGCCTCTGCCTGTCCCTGTCCGATTCCCAGTTGAGGACCGCACGGTTTCCGTAGGACGGGACCTCGTAATCCGAGAAGCGCCTGGAACCCATGTACTCCACGAACGAACCGTGGGGGATCAGGATGACATTCTGATCCAGAAGCTCACCGGTACGCTCCTCCATGTCGTCGAAGTCCTGGTACTTGATGATGTTGTCAGGCTTGGCGAGGGGGAACGCATCGTAGTACTTCGTGCTGTGGGAGATGGTGAGACCGAGAGTCTTGAACCCCATCTTCCTGGCTCCGTGGAAAATCTGGAGTGATGAGTGCGAACACAATGTTGCGATGGTCAGATCCTTCAAATCGTAACCGTCTAAAATTTCATCAATCCTGCTCTTGGGAACCATATTGTTGGATATGTTTCCGAATTATAAAGGTTGGGGTTACATTCGAAACATCCACGAATGGTCATGATCAGGACCCGTCACCGGTGACCAACCTGTGAACGCCGTTGATTCCCACTTTCATCAATCCCCCGTGCGCGGTTATATACACTGTCCGTGATTGGACTGTCGTCCCCACTGGGGACAAGGTCGATACCATGGCAGAGATAGAACTAACACCCCATGTTGAAGAGATAAAAAGGGTGCTTGAGAACAAGGTCGACGAAGAGGTAATTGTGAATGAACTGAACAAATACCTCAACGAATACCACGTGACACTCGATTCCGCCAAGAGGGGAATCATAAGGAAGTACGGAGGAGGGGATGTCGCAGCGTTCACCCCCGCCGGTGCCGTTGTCAAGAAGATCGATGAGCTCACCGGAACGGAGCAGAACGTCGACATACAGGCCAAGGTCGTCTACGTGGAGAACAAGAGCATAACCGTGAAGGGATTGAGCAAGACCATCGTATCTGGAATACTCGGTGACGAGACGGGAACCGCATCCTTCACCATCTGGGAACCAGGCAGCGTCATGCTGGAGAAGGGTTCCGTTTACAATTTCAAGAACTGCTACTGCAAGCTCTGGAACGACAAGGTCCAGATCAACCTCGGGAACAGGGGACGCGTAGAACCGGCATCCGGAGTGTCCATCGACCTCCCTGAGCGCACCATAGCCGTGAACTCCTCCGAATGCAAGATCGGAGACATCAGGGACGGGATGGGCAGCGTCACCGTCACCGGGCGCATCGTCACGTACGAGGCCAGGAACGTCATGGTGAAGGGGGAGCCCAAGACGGTCTACTCGGGAATCATCGCAGATGACACCGGCAAGATCCAGTACTCCGCATGGAACGACTTCTCCTTGAAGGAGGGCGAGACCATCTGCGTCAAGAACGCCTACATCAGGTCCTGGAAGGGCATACCCCAGTTGAACATGGGGGACAGATGCGAGATCAGCCGCGTCGACTCCGTGTTCGACGTCGTCGACACCAGTGGCAGCAAGAAGACCATCGACGAGATCACCAGGATCGGCGGTGGACTCGACATCACACTCGAGGGGATGGTTGTCGACATGAGAGCAGGCAGCGGCCTGATCAAACGCTGCCCACAGTGCAACCGCTCCATCCTCAACGGAGTGTGCACAGCGCACGGACAGGTCAACGGGACACCTGATCTCCGCATGAAGATCGTCCTCGACGACGGAACCGGTGCGATCGGTGCGATAGTCAACCGCAAGGACACCGAGACCCTGACGGGCATCACCCTGAAGGCCGCAGAGGGCCTGGCGATGGCACAGGGCGAGGGAGTTGTCGCCAGGGAGGTCGCCGGAAAGATCCTGATGAAGAGGATCTCGATCACAGGCAACGTCATGAGCGACGACTACGGGCCGAGCATGATCGTGAAGAGCGCATCCGTGCTGGACGTGGATGTGGTATCCGAGGCCAACAAGCTCCTCGATGAAGTGGAGGGATCGCTGTGAACGCCAGGGAGACAGCATGGAGGATGTTCGCCACCGAGCTGAACTCATCCTCGCTGGAGATCAAGGCCACCGAGGAGAAGAGCCCATCCTACCTCATATCCCCGCTCGGAGCTAAGGTGAACAGGGTCCTGATCGCAGGGGCTCTCACCGAGAAAGAGAACATCGGCGGAGACGACGAACCGATGTGGAAGGCAAGGGTGCAGGACGTCTCGGGCAGTTTCTACATCAACGTGGGCCGTTACCAGCCCGAGGCATCGGCGGAGATCGCCGACCTGGAGGTCCCCTGCTTCATAGCCGCTGTGGGAAGGGTGAGGACCTACACCGCCGATGACCAGAGGGTCTTCGTGTCCGTGAGGCCCGAGCACATCGTCAAGATCGATGAGAAGACCCGCAACGAATGGCTGTTGGAGACCGCGAAAACCACCTGGAGGAGGCTCAAGAACGCCAAAACGGTCCTCGGGATGGCGGATGCTACAGAGAAGGACCTCGTCGACATGGGCATGACTCCGGCAGAGGCATTCGGGCTGCTGTACGCACTCGACAACTACGGCCAGATGCCTGATTCCACGATGTACCTGAAGACCATCCAGAACGCGCTCAGGATGCTCCTCCCGGATAGGAACGTCGACCTCGGATTCCCCGAGGACCTCTCCGACGAACCTGATGAGATCGAGATCGATGCCGTGGGTTCCCCTTCCGGTAACGCGAACACCTACGGCCAGATGGAGGAGATCATCCTGGCCATGCTGGAGGAACTGGATGTCGATGGAAAGGGCGCTCCCCGCGACGAACTGGAGAGACGTGCCGAAGACGAGGGCATATCCAGTATCGAGCTCGAGGAGATATCGAACATCCTGATGGACAAGGGCCTGGTCTACGAGCCCAACCTCAGATACCTCAAACGCATCTGATCAAACAGCCGGGCATCGCCCGGCACTTACCCCTTTCTGAAAACGGCCGATGCATAGCCCACGACCGAATCCTCATCCGTGCACAGGGAATCGAATGAATCCGTGTATGCCAGGATTTCAGCGGAACAGCCCTTGGAACACATCATGGCCACCGATACTGGCCCGGGACCGCACATCGACACCCTGTTCCCCCTGACACAACCCATCATCCCCTCGGCATCCATGGAGCGGACCCTGTCCAAGACCATGCCGTCCAGACGTGTGGCCTCAGATTTGGGTATGTAGTGCGACATGTCCGTGGAGGCCAGAACGATGACATCGTATCCTTCGCAGGAATCCGATATCGCCTCGGCCAACATCTTCGCCGAACCGAACGATTGATCGCCCATGATTATTGGGACTATGCGCGGATCGGGATCTATGGATTGTATGAACGGGACCTGGACCTCCACGGAATGCTCGTACATGTGATGGTCCGGTCTGTCGGGGATTGAGCGGGAGAGCCTGCGACAGATGTCCTCGTGCACACGGCATTCCCCGAAGGAGGTCATGTATCCCTCGGAGCACATCGAGACCGTCGGGACGATCCCGTGGTGGTCCGGACCGATGATTACGTACGCTTCAGGCAATCCATCCTCCATTATCGCCGCGTACGTGTGTGCGGCATTCATCCCGGATGCCATGTATCCGGCATGCGGTGCGACTGCACCGCGGATTGAACGCGACCCGGTTCCATGTCCAGGGATGCCGGGGCCCAGTCTGTGAAGGAAGCACGATTCGATGACATCGCGCAGGGAATCCGGATCGGAAGGGTAGAAACGACCTGAGACTGAAGGTAAGCGCATGGTAGGAAAAGGAAGGGGTTTGGGGTAAATTGTTTTTCTGACTGTGAAATCAGACGAGCTTTGCCTCGAAGTCCTCGATCTCCATGTTGAAGTCTGCGGGGTCCTTCAGGTCTCCCCTTGCGTAGAGGACTTCCCTGGAGAGGAGCCAGTAGATGCATGCGAGTGCACGCCTTCCCTTGTTGTTGGTGGGGATGACGAGATCGACGTTGCGGGTCTCGTTGTTGGCATCGCACATTGCAACGATGGGGATTCCGAGGTTGAGTGCCTCGTTGAGTGCCTGCTTGTCTGCAGAGGGGTCGGTAACGACCAGGACCTCGGGCTCGATGAATCCGGGGTTTGCAGGGTTGGTCAGGGTTCCGGGAACGAAACGGCCTGCGAATGCGGGTGCTCCGATTGCCTTGGAGAACTCCCTTGCGGGCTTCTGTCCGTACTGCCTGGCAGAGACGACAAGGACCCTCTTGGGGTCGTAGCGTGCGAGGAAGGAGGCTGCTGCCCTGATCCTCTCATCGGTCTTCTTGACATCGAGCACGTACAGTCCATCCTGCCTGACCTTGTAGATGAAGTCCTTCATGTCGGCGGACTTCTGCTGGGTACCGATGTGTACTCCGGATGTCAGGTAGATGTCTTCTGCGACCAACAGGTCGTTGCATACAGTGGTGGTGTTCTCCTCGTCACTCATTTAAAAAACCTCTTCAGTTCTTAACGACAGTAATTGGAATGAGATCCTTGTCATATTCCAGCATGGCGATGTCGATCGGATCGAGCATGTCCTCAGGGTAATCCACCAGGACGGGTGCACCGTATGAAATCTGCAGTGCCCTCGCTCCGATAATCCTTGCTTTCTCAAATCTAGTGTACTTCATATGAGTCACCATACGGGATGACCCTCGTAACAACAGGCTAATTATATAGTTTTGCCCGCCCTTATTTTTACTGTTAGTCTGAACATCTAATAACGTACGCGCGCGTGTAAGTTATAGGAAAACGTTTTTCTACACCGATTGGGAATCCACCCCCATGACGAGCGAATCGGACATCTGTGTGGCAACGTTCTTCCGCTATATCGGGAAGGACGTCACGACCGTGGAGGACTTCGTGATGACTACCTCGTTGCAGATGAAGTGGATGTCGCCATCTGATTCCAAGGTACTGCTGGCACATTTGGAAAGGGGGGGTTCCATCGTCCGTGACGGGGATTTCATCCGGCCTGCCGGCGACATCTCCGCCGTCGATGTACCGCTCGCGTACAAACCATCCAATGACCTCGTTACCGCGATGAAGGGTGCACCCGCGCCCAAACCCCGTGACACCAAAAACGATGATGGGGAACCGGACATGTTCCACAAGCTCATGGATGTCGCCAAGGAAGCGGGAATGGAGATGAGGGAGTTCATCCCATCGTGCAATAAGATTCAGAAAAGGTTGGATATCGACATAGGTGTCGCCGCCCTGATAGTCCTGAGGGACCATGAGGTCGACATATCCACCTATGCCGATGAGGTTTACGAGTACGTCAGGAAATCCTGATCACTCTTTCTTGATGAAGTTGGCAAGGGTCATCTTGTTGGACTGGTTGCCACCGCCCACGGTAACACCTGACTGGACGGCCTCGGTCAACTTGATTCCCAGGGCCTTCTCGATCTTCTTGATCAACTTGTCGTCGGGGATCAGGTTGTTGCTCTCGATCTTGGAGAGTGTACCCTTCTTCTCGAGGATGGATGCCGCGAATTCATCGAGGTCCATTCCCTTGGCCTCACGGGCCTCCCTGATCACACCACCGTAATCGTCTACGAGCTCGATGGAAGTGGAGCCGGCGTAGATATCCTTGGACTTCATCCTCCTCTCACGCTTCTGGAGCCTCTCCTCGATCACGGACTGCGTGACGGGGGCACCATCCCTCTGTGATCCCCTGTAATCCTCGCCGAACCTGGCGCAGTTGGGGCAAACGGTCAGTTTCGACCCTTCGACGATGACGTTCTTCGTCACGGGTACGTCCTTGCCGCACATCTCGCATATCATGACCTCACGATATGCGGAGGTGTTAATTAATCCTTAGATGGAAACGCTCCGAAGTACTATCATTTCATCGCGTATCGCCCTCGGAAACATACCTGCACCTTTGCCCCGTACATCCCGCATTTCGATAGTTATAAGTCGGAACCATCCACTTCCAACATCAGTGGTACTATGGATCCGGAGACGTTCAAGGCATTATCTGACGGTAACCGCCTCAAGATAATCGAGATGCTCGCAGATGGTGAGATCTGTGCTTGCAAGATCCTTGAAGCCCTGAACATCACACAACCAACACTCTCCCACCACATGAAGACCCTGCATCAATGCAATCTCGTGAATACCAGGAGAGTCGGTCAATGGGCATACTACTCGATCAATGAAACCAAACTTTCTGAAATAATCGATTTTCTGACAGATATACGTGACAATCTTTCCAAGAATTAAGTGTATAGACAAATGTCTATATAGACTGATGTAGATGTATATACATGGATAAGCAGGGTCACCCACAATCAGATAACATCAGGAAGGATGTCCGCGCATACTACGGAACCGAATTGAGGACCAATGACGACCTCAGGACTAACACATGCTGTTGCGGATCTCCCGATCCAATCGTTCGTGACATCCTGCCGTTGATCGATGATGAGATCCTGAACAGATTCTACGGTTGCGGATCACCCATCCCCCCTCTTTTGGAGGGTCTGACGGTCCTGGACCTCGGTTGCGGCACAGGTCGTGATGTCTACATCGCATCCAGGCTCGTCGGTGAGACGGGACACGTCATCGGGGTGGACATGACCCCCGAGCAGCTGGAAGTGGCACGCAGACATATGGAGAGTCAGACGAGGAATTTCGGATACTCCGAACCCAACGTTGAGTTCAAGCAGGGATACATCGAGGACCTCGGATCGTTGGGAATCGACGATGAGACTGTGGATATCGTCATCTCGAACTGCGTGATCAACCTGTCTCCGGAGAAGGACAAGGTGTTCTCCGAGATATTCCGCGTGCTCAGGAAGGGTGGGGAGCTGTACTTCTCCGACATATTCGCCGATAGACGCGTATCGGACGAGGTGTATGCCGACCCAATCATACACGGCGAGTGCCTGGGTGGTGCCATGTACCTCGAGGATTACCGCAGACTCATGAGGGCCGTTGGATTCGAGGATTTCAGGTACATGTCGAAGAAACCGGTCACCATAGATGACCCCGCGATAAGGGAACTGGTAGGGGACACCAAGTTCTACTCCTGCACGGTCAGGGCGTTCAAACTCGACGACCTGGAAGACATCTGCGAGAACTACGGTCAGTCGGTGACGTACAACGGGAACATACCGGACCATCCGGACCATTTCGACCTGGATGACGGACACAGGTTCATCACCGGGGTGGCGAAGGATGTTTGCGGGAACACATTCTCGATGGTAGCTGGAACCAGATTCGCCCCATACTTCACACTCACGGGCGATAGAAGTACCCACCTCGGTAAATTCGAGGGATGTGATGACAAGACATCGGACGAGAGGTGCGAATGCGGTTCCATCAACAAGGTTAAGAACCCTTCCGTTCACGAAATATAATAATAAGGTTCACATTAACCCCGATGATGACTAACGACGATATGAGTGTGGAGATCTCCGAGCTCAAGGCTAAGATCGTATCCCTTGAGGAACGCAATGTCAGGCTCATGGAGGATCTGCAGAACGCGGAATCCGAGAAACGCTACTCGGAAGGAGAGCTGTTCAGGTTGCAGAAGGACCTCTCCAGGCTCAGGAACGAGATGGAGAGACTCAAGAGCCCACCGCTTATCGTGGGATCGGTCAGGGATGTGCTTCCCAACAACCGCGTGGTGGTCAAGAGCTCCACAGGACCGGATTTCGTCGTTACGGTCTCAGAGTATGTGCCTGAGGGGGACATCCAGCCTGGTTGCAGGGTATCCCTTAACAAGCAGACGCTCTCTGTCATGGACGTCCTGCCCTCGCCCATAGACCCCGTCGTGTCTGGTGCCGAGATCCTGGACAAGCCCGATGTGACCTACGATGACATCGGAGGCCTCAAGGACCAAATGAGGGAGCTGCGCGAGGCCGTGGAGGACCCGTTGCTCAGACCCGAGCTCTACGCGAAGGTTGGAGTCGTACCTCCGAAGGGAGTCCTGCTGGTCGGACCGCCTGGAACCGGTAAGACACTCATGGCGAAGGCGGTCGCCAATGCCACGGAGGCCACTTTCATCAGGCTCGTGGGTTCCGAGTTGGTTCAGAAGTACATCGGAGAAGGTGCAAGGCTCGTCCGCGAACTCTTCCAGCTCGCCAGGGAGAAGGCGCCCAGTATCATCTTCATCGATGAACTGGACTCCGTCGGTGCAAGGAGGCTGGATGTCGCCACATCCGGAGACAGGGAGGTCCAGAGGACCCTCATGCAGCTCCTGTCGGAACTTGACGGATTCACACCCACCAGCGACGTCAAGATCATCGGTGCAACGAACAGGCCCGACATCCTGGATGACGCACTTCTCAGACCCGGTAGATTCGACCGTATCATCGACGTCGGACTGCCCGATATCGAGGGAAGGGAGCAGATCTTCAACATCCATATAGCCTCCATGAACCTGGAGGATGGAATCAGCGCCAAGAAGCTGGCCGAGATGTGCGATGGAATGTCCGGTGCACAGATCAAGAACGTATGTACGGAAGCCGGAATGCTCGCAATCAGGGATGGTCGCGACGCCATATCAGAAAAGGACTTCGCCGATGCCAGGGACAAGGTCAAGGAGACCGCCAAGGGTAAGACCAACCCCGTCCCCGCCAACATGTTCGGCTGACGGTCCGAAAGAAACCAATGAGGGGGTGTGCGAACGCACATCCCCCAGTTTTTGTTTTCTTCTCACCCCACTATGTCTGCAACCATCATTCGCGGTTGCAATCCTCTCCACCGAAGAAGACGAGCTGGGATGATGCGTAGATGTTCTCCATGCCCACGTAATCCTGGGCGGATACAGCACGTATGTCCCCGAACACACCTGTGTTCTCCATTGCCTTGAACAGCTCCATACCGACGACGGTCTGAGGTACCGAATCGGCATCCAGAAGGTCCCCGTACAGGACGTCCGGAACGGAGAACCAATCGATCATGCGCCCCTCATCCTCCTCCGAGAGGGTATCGCACTTGGACAGCAGGTTGAGCATCGGGAGCTGCAACCTGAACTGGACCAGCGCTCCGAGGGTCATCGCGGAGATGAATCCGTTGGGCGTCCTGCACAACGAAGGATCGGAGAGGTAGACCAGCATGGAATCCGCCCTGCCGAACGCATTCACGGTGATATTGGACGACTCCCTGAAAGCGAACAGCTCCAACTGTCCTGGAGTGTCCACGAGAACGTAATCGGTCTTGTATGTGGAAAGGACCTCCATCATGCTGCGGATGTTTACCGCCATAAGATCCGCTGCGACTATCTGGGCACCGTTCGGTCCGAGCTGATACTCATCCATGACGTCCTCGAGGGACAACCATTCACGGATGTCGATATCGGGCTCGTAGGGCAGTGTGTCCGCCCCAGGATCCATGTTCACAATTATCGCATCGACGCCGGAATCATCAAGCCACTGCTTGTATGCTCCGACAAGTGTGCTCTTCCCACTTCCTGCGGTTCCGACGAAAAACAGATTCTTCATGTGGATCGCCTGTAACTTCTGAGCCAAGGTTCACAGAGTATATTAGACCGACGAAACTTCACGATGATATGAACGGGAAAATGTGTAATCCGAAGCTGGTGGGGTCCATCGGCATAATCGGGGCACTGTTCTTTTCAGCAGTATGGATAATCGGCGTGGGGGCCGATAGCAGCTGGACCTTGGGGGAGAACACACTCTCGGACATGGGCATCTCCGATGTGGAACTCACCGCCAATGTGTTCAACTACGGTTGCATGGTGGCAGGAGTCCTATTCACATTGTTCGGAATCGGCAAATCCAGCATCGAATCCGGACACAACCGTACCAGCGGACTTCTCATGATACTCGCCGGGATATTCCTCGTGGGCATAGGCTACTTCCACAAGGGATGGGGCGATGGTACCGAGCACCTGATGTTCGCCTACCTCTTCTTCCTCGTCCTCTGCATCTCGGTCCTCTACTCCATGGCAGGGGACTGGGACGATGGATACAGGCTGACGCCCGCGATCACCGGGGTCATCACCGTCGTCTGTCTGGGATGTGTGTTCGGAACGACACTGGCTATGTTGGAGGCCATGGTGGTTGCCTGTGCCCTGTTGTGGATGCTGATTCAGGGTGTGAAAATCCTCCGCATAAGAAAGGATTAAAAAGGTATGCTATGGTTACGAGGACTGGTGTAAAGGAATGAGCGCAACTCCTTTCAAGATGAAAGCAGGCATGGCAGTCGCCATCATCGGTGCCATCTGGTCCTTCATCCTCATGTCTCAGGCATGGGATGGAAGTCTGGACTCCGTGTACGTTGTCGGACTTGCCATGTTCGTCTGTGTCATGTTCTTCGCAACAGCAGGCGCTTTCACCAAGTTCTGTCCCGTTAAGGGATCTACCGTTCTCGTCCTCTCCGTGGTCACTGCAGCAGTAGTGATCCTCGCTATGGTCTACGAGGCAATCCCCCTTATCGAGGGAATCATCCTCGTCATCCTCGCGATCATCTGCATCGTCTGTGGAGCATGCCCCGGCGTTGTCTCTTGGGTCGACGAGTGCAGGGACGCTTGAACGGTAAAACAAGGTCCGAAAGGACCGTTTTCTTATTTTATCCAATTTCGCTACATATATATCGAATACTTCGATTCTCGGGCATGGACGGAAAGTACTCCCATACCCTCCGGAAACTAGCACTCCTTGGAGCGATAGATGACTATGTCACGGTCTCTTCCAGGGAGCTTGGAACTGTCCTGGAGATGAGTCAACAATCCGCATCCAAAAGGATCCTCGAGCTGATGGATGATAAGTACATCACCCGTGACTTGGGATCCCGCAGACAACGCATCAGGCTCACACAGAAGGGGATTGATGAATTGAAGAAGGAATACAGCGAATATCGCAGGATATTCGAAATCAACGACAGGATTACCCTGCACGGAGTCGTGGCATCGGGCCTTGGTGAGGGCGGATACTACATCTGCCAACCTGAATACAAGAAGCAGTTCGAGAGCAAGCTCGGTTTCACCCCCTTCGAGGGAACACTCAATGTTGTCATCGACAAGGAGGATGTGGGGAAGATCGACCTCATCCACGGTGCTCCTGGACACCACATAGCGGGATTCACTGCCAACGGCAGGACCTTCGGCAACGTGATCGCCTACAAGGCCAAGATCCGTAACATCGACTGCGCGATCGTCCTTCCGGAGAGATCCCATTACACGGAGACCCTCGAGATCATATGCGCATACAACCTCAGGAAGACATTGATCCTCGATGACGGCGACCACGTCGACCTCAGGATAAACATGTGACGGGGGGATACCCCCGTCGTGAAAACTATTTTCAGAGTTTCTCAAGGTACTTCATGACGGACTGGAAAATGATCTTTCCATCTCCATCCTCGCTGTCGTAACCCCTGGTCCAATCCGGGTGGGTGAACCTGGTCATGACACGCTCGGGATGGGGCATCATACCCATGACGTTACCTGCAGGGTTGCAGATACCGGCGATGTCCGAGGGGGAACCGTTGGGGTTCCAGGGATACTCGGCATCCGATCCATCGGGGCAGACGTACCTGAACACGACCTGGTCGTTATCCTCCAGTTTCTGAACGAAATCGGGATCCATGCTCATGAGCTTGCCCTCTGCGTGGGCGGAGGGGATCATGAGGAGGCTCTTCTGGGGGACCTCGGAGGTGAAGACGCACTTGCCCCTGTTGTCGTTACGGAGGACAGTGGGCCTGCACTCGAACCTTCCGGAGTTGTTGTTGTACAGTGCAGCGGTGGGACTCTCGGACATGGTCTCCTCTATTGCGGGAAGGAGTCCCATCTCGACGAGGATCTGGAAACCGTTACAGATACCGAGGACGGGCTTTCCGGCCTCGACGAACCTCTTGACATCGGAACCGATGGCGGATTTTATCCTGGCACCGAAGATGGCTCCTGCACGGACATAATCCCCTGCGGAGAATCCACCGGGGAATGCGAGCACATCGTAATCCTCCAGGGACCTCTGCATGCTTGCAGGGGCCTGACCTATGAGCTGCTTGAGATGGACCTTCTCGGCCTGTGCACCCACCATGGTGAATGCGTTAGCCATCTCGTCCTCACAGTTCGTTCCCTCGATCCTGATGACACATACCCTTACATCCTCTGCCTTCATTCCGCAGCACCTCCCATGATGTTCCAGATGGGTTCGTTCCATGCCTTGATCATGTCCTCCAACGGGACGACGGTTCCGTTGTCCTTGATCTTGAGGGCGTTGCCCTTGGTGATTCCGATGAGCTCGGCATCATCTCCCATGATCTCGGTGAACCTGGTGACATCCATTCCATCGACCTCGACGATCCAACGGCTGTTGGACTCGGAATAGAGCTTCCTCTGGACGGAGGAGCCCATCATCGCGGACAGGTCGATCTCCGCTCCACACTGACCGGATATGCACATCTCTGCCACTGCGACTGCGATTCCACCGTCGGAACAGTCGTGACAGCTGAGCACGATACCCTCGTCCATTGCGGACAGGAGCTTGTCCATGTATCTCTTGAGTGCATCGATGTCGACATCGGGCACGGCACCCTGCTCTCCACCGAACTTACGGAACAGGAGGGATGCACCCATCTCGTCCTTGGTCTTTCCGACGACGAAGATGCAGCTTCCGGTCTTCTTGAAGTCGGCGGTCACCGCTTTCCTGACATCGTCCATGAGTCCGCATCCGAGGATCATGGGTGTGGGCAGGATGTGGTTTCCACCGGGGGCCTCGTTGTACAGACTGACGTTTCCTGAGGGGATGGGGATGTTGAGTGCTCTCGCGATCTCTCCGATTCCCCTGACGGCCTCCCTGAACTCGCCGAGCCTCTCGGGCTTCTCGGGGTTTCCGAAGTTGAGACAGTCGGTGAATGCGTGGGGCCTTGCACCGACAGCGACCAGGTTCCTGCAGGTCTCGTCAATGCATGACATTCCGCCCTTGTAGGGATCGGCTTCCGTGAACCAGGGGTTGCAACCGATAGCCGCCGCGAGTGCCTTCATCCTTCCGGGTACGGGGATGAGGACGGATGCGTCACCGGGTCCGGCTGCATTCATCTCTCCGACCATCGGGTGGATGGCTGTTCCGGCACGGACCTCGTGGTCGTACTGCCTGATTGCCCACTCCTTCGATGCGACGTTGAGGTCGGACAGGAGTGTGAGTATGACGTCCTTGTCCGAGGGAAGCTCGGGGAACTTCTCCTTCTCCTTGGTGGAGACCTCGGGAAGGGTGTAGGGCCTGTTGTAGACGGGACCTCCGGTGAGGAACTCCAGGTCCATGTCGAAGATGAGCTCTCCGTCCCAGAACAGGCGGGTGCGCTTCAGGTCTGTGGTCTTCGCGACAGGTATGGCGAGGACGTCCCACATCTCGAAGATGTCCAGGACCTCCTGGACGTTCTCAGGCTTGCATGTGCACATCATGCGCTCCTGTGACTCGGACACCCATATCTCCCAGGGTGCGAGACCGGGCTCCTTGAGGGGGACCTTCTCCAGGTCCACATCGGCACCGCAGCCACAATCGAGGGCCATCTCTCCGACGACACAACTGAGTCCGCCTCCTCCCAGGTCCTTCATTCCGGTGATGAGGTGCCTTGCATTGACCTCGAAGCACGCATGCATGACAGGTTCCTTGGTGATGGGGTCACCGAGCTGGACCGCTCCCCTCGAATCCTCGTCGGACGTGGCTGTGAGGTCCGCGGATGCGAAGTTGACACCATGGATTCCATCGCGACCGGTACGACCGCCGATGAGGATCATCACCTCACCGGGTCCACCGGCGAAGTTGTTGGCAAGGTCCTCGCGTTTGACGATACCGAGACATGCCACGTTGACGAGGCAGTTTCCAGTGTATTTCTCGTCGAAGAAGAAACCGCCGGTTATGGTGGGTATACCTACACGGTTACCGTAGTCCCTGATTCCGGAGACCACACCATTGACGAGGTATCTGGGGTGTTTAATTCCAGGCGGGAGGTCACCCTTGTGGTCGATGGGTCCGAAACACAGGGGGTCGGCGAGACCTATGGGCTGTGCACCCATGCAGACGACATCCCTGAGGATTCCTCCGATTCCGGTGGCGGCGCCTCCGTAGGGTTCAATGGCGGAGGGGTGGTTGTGACTCTCGATACGGAGTGCGTATCCATAGTCATCGTCGAACACCATGACACCGGCGTCACCCTTGGACAGGACGTCGTCACGGTCGATTCCGAAGACGAACTCCTTGAGGATGGGTTTGGAGCTCTTGTAACAGCAGTGCTCACTCCATGCCTGTCCCAGGGACTGGAGCTCCACGTCGGTGGGGTTCCTGCCCTCTTTCTTGAAGTAATCGCGGATGACCTTCATCTCGTCGAGCGAGAGGCTGAGGCTCATCTCCGCGGAGATCTGCCCCAACTGCTCATCGGTAGCGGACAGGATGTCCACATCGTAGAGCGAGAAGGGGACGTCGCGCTTGATCATCAGATCGGCCATCGGATCATCTCACAGTGACCGAGTAGTTCTGGATGACGGGGTTGGCGAGAAGCTTCCTGCACATCTCCTCCCCTGCAGCTACTGCCTTGTCCTCGGGCATGTCGAGCTCGACCACGAAGGTCTTGATTGCCTTGACCTCTCCGATTCCCTCGAAACCGAGTGCTTCCAAAGTCTTCTTAGTGTTCTTACCCTCAGGATCGGCCACGCCTTTCTTGAGTTCGATCTTGATCTCGATTACAGCCATATGTTTGAGCAACGCGCGCGTATTATAATAAGCCTTAGATTGGAGCGGAAGCGAGTTGCCAGAACATGACGGTGTCATCGGACCCCCGTGGGAGGTCCGATGGATGTGTAAAGATGGCAGGCGGGTGCCTGCCGATGTTTATCATGGTTTCTTGTTCATCACGAAGTACATCACTCCGACCACGGCCCCGATACCGACGATGATACCCAGGATGTGGTATCCGTTTATGCCGCCGTCATCGTCATCGGACTGGGAGGTGAACGAAGGGCTGGAGACGACAGCGGAGAACTCGTCCTCCACCACATCCAGCACCATGAAGGGGGACAGGCTGGTGATATCCATGCTGGCGGTGTACGAACCGTCCTCAGCCTTGGTGACCGTGCCGTTTTCGAATGAACCAGGGATCTTGTGGACGAACACAAGCCTGCCTGCATCTTCGATGACACCGAGGTC
>JAGBGN010000015.1 GCA_017935945.1 Candidatus Methanomethylophilaceae archaeon
CTTCCAGAGAAGATGGAAGCCCATACCGCCATCCTGGTGATGTACGAGACCAATGATGCCATCGTGGATGCCACGGACATGACAAGGATGTCCCTGTTCTTCACATGAGTGAGCTCATGTGCGAGAACACCCTCGAGTTCGTCATCGTTTAGCATGTTGAGCAACGGCCTGGTAGCAACGACTGCAGCATTCTTGGGGTTGCGACCGGTTGCGAATGCGTTGGGCATGGGGACCTCGGATATTCCCACCTCGGGCATGGGGAGTCCGGCCTTGTCGGCAAGCCTCTGGACCATTCCGTAGAGCCTGGGATCCTCATCATAGGTTATCAGATGAACCCTGTTGGCGGACAACGCCATCTTCTTCGAGAAGAAGTAACAGAAGACGTTCATCAGCACCGATATGCCTAACATTATGTACAGTCCCATCCAGGCATCCTTGAATATGTACCCTACAAGTGCACCAACGACCAACAGGATACCTGTCATGAATGCGAACATGGATAGTGTCCTTAAACGCCACAACATCGTAATCACATAACCTGTGTTTATTCTTCTATTTAAAATGTGATGTTTAAATATGCAAATCCAACGTATCTCCGACGTAGAAATCGTCAACGCCCTTCAGACCGAGGGAGACCCTGAGGTTCGTCATACCGTCCCTCCCGGTGCAGTGGTTGAGGTAGAGTTCAGTGCAACCGCGTTCATTGAAATCGGTGGCATAGCCTGCGGCCACGTTCTTCTTGACCTTCTCGAGCAAAACCGAACCGATGAATGTGCGCGCCTTCCTACCGAACCTGTCCTGAACCATGTCCAGCATCTCCGCGGGACCGTTGATCCCACGGCCGCTAATCACGGCAGCCCCATTGCCCAGCACAAGGAATGATTCACCCGAGGGAAGCATGGGGGACACGATCACACCGGGGACCACATCGGTCCAACCGAGGATGTCATGGAACACCGCCTTGGACCTCGCCTCCTCCGAAAGTGCGATCCCTCTGGAGAACAGGGTCCTGTTACCCTCGAATATCCCGGCGGGAGCATAGACATCTATGGGTTCGGACCTCTCCTTGAGGAATCCGTTCAATGCACGGGAATTGTCCGGATGGGATTGAGAGATTACGACCGCATCGAAGGAATCGGGCTCCATCTCGAGGATGTCAAGATTCGTGATCAGGTACTTGTCGCGTAGACCGGTGTCGAAAAGGACCCTGTGTCCATCCACATCTATCGCGAATGAAGTGCCTTTGGCCCCTATCAGCGGGGTGTGGACCTTCGCCCCTTCGTCGTAAACACATGTAATCTTCATCATATCTCCTCAGCGTTTGTAGAGTGAGTCCGGTATGTCACCACAGATCCTGTGTATACTCTCGACCGGGACCTGTCCGTTGGCCAACCAGGCCGCGACCTTCTTGGGAACCGTGGTTACAGGCATGATCATGTTGGGTTTGGAAAGGTCATCGATGTAATCCGTCTCGATCATGAAGCGATCGGTTCCCTTGGACACCGCCTCCTTGAGGTTCCCCTTGGATGCGGGTATGGACGGCATAACGCCGTGCGTCTCCTCATCGGTGACCCATGGGGGCGAAGAATGCTTGACTACCAGTCCCCTGTCCAGACCGGCCTCGTCCGCCAACTCGGCCAACGACCGGTCGGTGTTCTCATCCGATTCGCAGTGTATGATGACCGGACAATCGTTCTCCCTGGCGAGCTCCATCCCCCTCAGAAGGACCCTGTTGGAAGCATCCCAGATATCCTCTGAGACAGGGAAATGGGGCCTTCCTATCTCCCCGATCGCAACTGCACGACCCTCGGACACATCACGTGCCGCATCCTCCATGCCTTTCATCATGATCTCCTCAGCCCTCTCGAGGCCGTATGCCTCGGCGAGCGGGACCATCAGCACAGGGTAGGGACCGACGGCGATGTTCACCTCCAGATCCGTTTCCTCCCTGGCCCTCTCGGCCAGCCTGTATGTGATGTCATACGATGTCGAGAAATCCTCACCGCAAGTTATCCTCACCTCCTGGTAAGGTAACGTCACCAATGTCAGACCGGTTCCACCTGCAGCCTGGAACTCCTTCAGTGCATCGATGTTCCTTCCCGAAGGTGACATATGGATATGGTTGTCGTAGACTGGGACCTTCTCGCTCATCCTACGTGTACACGCGCACCTATATTATGTACGTTACCCATGCGAAGTTCCATGGATTCGAACCAACGTTTCCTGTTCAAGGCCTTCAGGAAGTACTACAGGGCCAACATGCCCATACTACCGGACAGGTTCACCCGCAGGGAGTTCGGATTCATGTTCTTCGACAGGACCTACGTGCAGAGGCACATGGGATTCGCCCGTCCGGACGACCTTCGCAGGTTCATGACCGGACAGGTTCCATCCCACAGCTACTACTCCACATCGTACTACAGGAAGCCCGATGCACCCACCATGGATGAGAAGGACTGGATGGGTGCGGAACTCATCTTCGACCTGGATGCGGACCACCTCGACGGTGCCAAGGAGATGACCTATTCCGAGATGCTGGTTCAGATCAGGAGCGAGATGATGCACCTGGTGGACTCGTTCCTCCTGGATGACCTGGGATTCACAGAGGACCAGGTCCACATCACGTTCTCCGGAGGCAGAGGATACCA
Organism: Candidatus Methanomethylophilaceae archaeon; assembly: GCA_017935945.1. GTDB lineage: Archaea > Thermoplasmatota > Thermoplasmata > Methanomassiliicoccales > Methanomethylophilaceae > Methanoprimaticola. The sequence continues at coordinate 2,649 of JAGBGN010000015.1, forward strand.
TGCCCACGTCAGGACCCCGGACATCATGACCCTGGGAACCCATGAGAGGAGGGAACTGGTAGACTACATAACCGGATCCGGACTGAACATCGACTGGGTGTTCCCATACAACAGGGTACCCACATCACAGGTGGTGACCGGTGGCGGTGTCCGCACCAACGTGGCCAAAGACAGACTGATACCTCCAGCGGACAGCGGTGGATGGAAGAAACGCATGAGGAACGGTCTGATGGATGTTGTAAACGACCTCTGCGATGTCGACCCGAAGGTCTTCAAGAAGGATTACCCCAGCATCAAGGGCAGTAAAACCGATACACTCGTGAAAGCACAGGAAGAACTCAGGAAAACCCGTGGAATACTGTTTGAGAAGAACACGATGGCCATACTCTCACCTTCGACCCAGAACATACTTGTGAAGATCATGAAGGAGGACATGGCCCACCGTCTTTCAGGAGAGGTCGACGAGCCCGTCACTGCGGATATCAAGAGACTCATACGCTTACCAGGGTCCGTCCACGGGAAAAGCGGCCTGAGGGTCACACCGATCAGCAGACAGGAACTGACGGACTTCGATCCCCTCCAGATGGCAGTGCCAGATGAGTACTCGGATGAGGAGGTCAAGATCACCATGAGGAAACCCTCCAAACTGGATATGAAGGGACAGCACTTCGATCTGGACGGGGAGACCATGGTTCCCGAATGGGCAGCTGTGTTCCTGATAGGGAGGAAGATGGCCGACATAGGATTCGAATCAGAGGTCAGGGAGCAACCCAAACTATTCTGATTTTGGATGTCTGGCACATTGCTTCCCGGCGTTGTCCGCGACCATTATGCATAGCCAGAACGCTTCGATCGGATGCTCTCCAATCCCCTTCATTTAAATACTATAAGTACCGAATATTTTATTAATAGGGTGCAGTTCACGGAAACAAGGTAATTAAAATGAAAGCATTCCGCGTAACCGGTTGTTATGACGACCCCAGACAGAAAAAGCAGCCTTTCTCCATCGAGATGGCTGCAGAGGACGAGGCAGCAGTCAAAGAGAAGTGCCTCTCCACCATCGGAAGCAAGCACAAGCTCAAGAGATGGCAGATCGACATCGCAGAGATCGTCGAGCTCTCCCCCGACCAGGTCACCAACCACGTCGTGAAATACCAGATCGGTGAGTGAACTTGAACGACAACGAGCTCCGTCAGGCACTTGCTGTGATGGAAACCTACAAGGAGAGAGTCGAAGCCCTCACTCGCCAGGTTCAGGTCCTCAGGGTCTCACTGGAGGAGGTCACACTCACATCCACCGCACTCAATGCATTCAAAGATGCGAAAGAGGGTGACGAGATCATGGTCCCTGTCGGTGCCTCGTCGTTCATCACCGTCAAGGTTACTGGCAACAAGAATGTGGTCGTCGGCATCGGATCCAACATATCTGTCGAGAAGACCACTGAGGATGCCATCGGATACATGGAGGCCAACATAGCCGAGATCTCCGAGGCTCTCAAGAAGTCTGCAGACATGCTCAACGAGTCTCAGCAGGCACTCACAAACCTCTCCAACGCTGTCCAGCAGGAATACCTCAACAGACAGCAGCAAACCAATCAGTGAAGGTGGGAACAATGTTCGAGTCGCTCAAATCCAAGATGAAAAGTCTGTTCTCCAGGAGCAAAAACCTGGATGAGAGTAAAATCTACAAGGAGGAGACGACCGAACAAATCCCCCCAACCATTGAACAGGTCCCTGAGCCCGCAGTGGTCCAACCCGTCGAACAGAAACAGGAAGTTCCCGTCAAGGAGGAAGCACCTGCAGTAGAGCCTGTCGTCGATGTCCCTGTTGTCAAGGATGAACCCAAGGCGGAGCCCAAGAAATCATTTTTCAGTTTCGGTAAGTCCGAATCCACGAAGACTCCGGAGGAGCCCAAACTCTCCCGCAAGGAGATGCTGAAGCTCAAAAAACAGGAAAAACTCGAAGCTAAACACTCTGTGGATTCGAATGACATCGTCGGAGATTCCGGTAAGAAGATCAAAGAGGATCCCCTCGATGAGATTCTCGATGAACTGGAGATCATACTTCTCGAGGCGGATGTCGCATACTCCGTCGTGGAAGAGATCAAAACCGGCGTCAAGGAGAACCTCATGGGCAAGAAATACGACCGTTCCTACAGTCTGGAACAGGTCGTCGAAATGGCCCTCAAAGATGCTATCAGGAACGTCTTGAAGATCAACGAATTCGACTTCGACCAGTGGCTCTCCGAGAAGGACCGCCCCACAGTCATCATGTTCGTCGGTATCAACGGAACCGGAAAGACCACAGCCATCGCGAAGATCGCCAACAGGATCCAAAGCGACGGCAAGACCGTGGTCATGGCTGCTTGTGACACATTCAGGGCAGGAGCCATAGAACAACTCAACATCCATGCCGACAAACTCGGATGCAAGATCGTCAAGCAGGCTCATGATGCCGATCCCGCTGCAGTGGCGTACGATGCCATCGAGCACGCCAAATCGAAGAGGAAGGATGTTGTTCTCATCGATACCGCCGGACGTATGCAGACTAACAACAACCTCATCGAGGAGATGAAGAAGATCGTCAGGGTCTCCAAACCCGATCTCAAGGTGTTCGTCGGCGATTCCCTTGCTGGAAACGATGCCATCGAACAGGCCAAGGTCTTCGATGCGGCTGTCGGAATAGATGCAGTGATCCTCACAAAGATCGATACCGATGCCAAAGGCGGTGCGGCACTTTCCATCGCACACACTATCGGTAAGCCCATTGCATTCGTCTGCAATGGTCAGGAGTACGGAGATATCATCAAGTTCAACACCGAGTGGATGATTGACCGTATGTTCTCCGACGAATGAGTGCACAACTCATCTACAGAGCCTGTAATATATCGTCGCGAAGACCTTCGCATCCACCATTATGTTATCCAATAATGCATATTCGTTAGGTGCGTGAAGGGTTCCACCACCGCATTGCCACACATATGCGTCGAATCCCCTCTCCCTGAAGAAATTAGCACATGTGCCTCCACCGACACCGATGGCCCTTGGGATGTTCCCGGTTATGGATTCCACCGATTCACACATCACATGGAACCTCTCCGTGTCTATGGATGATGGTTTCCCAGATGTGTGACGTTGAACTTCCACCACCTTTATCCTGGCACCGGTACGTTCAGCATGCTTGGACGATATCTCCTCTGCCACCGCGATTACATCCTCTATGGAATAACTCGGAAGCAGACGAATATCCATGGAAAACTCATCGTATCCCGGTATCGTGTTGATGTTGTCAACAGTTGATGGACGTTTCGTAGGCTCGAACGTAGAACGGGGAGGGAGGAAAAGTGGATCCTCCATCGAAAACCTCTCCTCGAACACCTTCATCAGATCCGTCAGAAGCAGAGTGGATACCCTGAATGCATTGATTCCCTCATCCGGTGTCGATCCATGGGTGGTCTTCCCCTCTACCTCGAATCTCAACCACAGGACGTTCTTCTCAGCCACTTCCACCATTGAACCGTTGGGAGATCCCCAATCAGGAACCATTATGAAATCATCCTCCGAGAAATATCCATGATCCAACAGGTACTCGATACCCATCTTGCTGGTGGTCTCCTCATCCGCAACGTATGCCACACCTATCGACATGCCATCGAGTTCCCCGGATTCGAAGAACTTGGAAGCGAACATGGATGATATGATCGATTGGCCATTGTCCTCAGTACCCCTTCCGTATATCTTCCCATCCTTGAACACAGGTTCGAATGGTGGATTGTCCCACATTTCAGGATCACCAGCAGGAACGACATCCATGTGTGCGATGATCCAGACAGTTCCAGGTTTACGACCGTTCTTCTTCGCAAGTATGTTGGATCTCATCACAGAAGGATCGATATCATCCGGGACATCGACTCTGACGATACTGTCGAAACCGACCAATTCCGATTGGAGATAATCCGCTTTCTTGGATTCACCATCACCACCGTTCACAGGAGCAAGTGCCGGAATGCGGATCATCTCTGTCATCACACGGACCATCTCATCCGCAGAACCATCGATTTTGGTCAATATCTCGGAAAGGGAAACCATGGATGTGAATCCATCAATGGATTCATAATATTGATGATTGGATAAAAACAAAGGAAAAGGTTTGGTAAAAGGTTTGATTCATCGTTATCAGAAGCGGCGTATGATAGTAGTGACCGCGTTTCCGCCACCGAGACAGAGTGTTCCGAGACCGACTTCCTTGTTGCAGTCCTCCAGTGCGTGGAGGAGGGTTGTGAGGACACGTGCTCCAGAACATCCGATGGGGTGACCGAGTGCGACAGCACCACCGTTGACGTTGAAGATCTCATCGGGAACATTGAGTTCCTTCTTGACTGCACAGGATGCGGAGGCAAATGCCTCGTTGTGCTCGAAGAGGTCGATGTCATCGATGGTCATACCTGCTTTCTTGAGGACATGCTGGGTTGCGGGGATGGGTGCTTCCATGATGTACTCAGGCTGAACACCGCGCTCACCGTATGCCTCGATGGTTGCAAGAGGCTTGAGTCCGTGTTCCTCTGCCCATTTCCTGGATGCGACAACGAGGGAAGATGCTCCATCGCTGAGCTGGGAAGAGTTACCTGCAGTGACGATTCCATCCTTCTTGAAGACGGGCTTGAGTTTTCCGAGGGACTCCATGGAGGAATCCTCCCTGATACCCTCATCGTAATCGAGGGTTATGTCTCCCTTCTTGGAAGGGATAGTGATGGGAAGGATCTCCTTCTTGAACTTGCCAGCCTTGTTTGCGGCGGCTGCCTTGAGATGAGAATCGACGGAAAGCTGGTCCGCATCCTCCCTGGACACGTTGAACCTCTCTGCGACGATCTCTCCGGTGAATCCCATGTGCTGGTTGTTGAAGATGTCCCAGAGTCCATCGTGGACCATGGAATCGACCATAGTCTGGTCATTCATCTTGTATCCCCACCTAGCTCCCTGGAGAAGGTAAGGTGCTGCGGACATGTTCTCCATTCCTCCGACTGCGAGGACGTTGTACTCTCCAGCTTTGATGGCATCTGCTGCAAGCATGGCTGCCTTCATTCCGGATCCACAAACAGCATTAACAGTGAAAGAACCGATCTCAACGGGAAGACCTGCACCGATTGCGGCCTGCCTTGCAGGGTTCTGTCCGAGACCTGCACCGATGACGTTACCCATGATGCACTCTTCGATATCTGTGGGCTCGAGACCTGCCCTCTTGACGGCTTCCTTGACAACCATTGCACCGAGTTCGGTTGCCTTGAATCCGGAAAGGGTCTTTCCGTATTTTCCAATAGGGGTCCTGACTGAACTGAGAATTACGACTTCATCCATATGATATCCCTTCTAAGTGGTATGGGATTATGAGATCTATATAAAAGAGTGTCGATTATTAGATACGACCATTGACGAACTCAACAGGTTGTTCGAAACCCATCCTCTTCAGTGGTTTGGATAGATGCCTACGAGCAGATGTGGGAGGTTCGTACCAACCCGGAACAATACACCTCGGAACTTTCCTGGTCACAGGTTCCGATGACTTGGTGTGACATTTCCTACATCTGTACTGTTGACCTTTTCCTACGGATTTCATGGATTTGGAACACACAGGACATATGGGATTGGACACCTTCTGGTATTCATCCACGGTATCCAACACATGGATCTTCTCGATATTGAGTGTGCGGGGTTCATCCCTCAGTTCCCCTATGACCTCGATCGTATCACCGGGACACAACCAATCGAGAGTGTAACGAAACTCCTTCGATGGTTCATATGCAGCACATTGAACAATCCCGAATCTAGTCTCCAGATCTATGAACGAATGACCTCCGGACAGATGCCTAGATTTTGATGAAACGACACCATGGATACGATACGACTGATTCGGTATCAGTTCCACAGGATCGCATATGATATGGTCATCAGTCCCCTGATTGGTGAGGAAAACCATCCAACGTTCGATGGTCTCCGTTTTTATCTTCGGAAATGCTTCGATCAGATCGGATTCTAAATCTCCCCTGAGACCGTACATCACCGGACATGGAGTGGAGGGAACCATCGCAACCTTACGAGTACGGTCCTCCCAACTGTTGAATGTTGTAGGGTATCCATGTTCCACCTCGCATATCGTCTCCGGATCGAATACACGGGATGTACCCCAACGTGATTCAGGACGGTATGTCAGAAGTTCATATGTACTATCACCCGGAACCCACGCCATACCACAGGTACAACCGATCAATCCCCTGGAACAACCCAATCCGAATGCAACGGCACCGATTCTGGAAATCTCATCATCGATGACCTTACGGTCCATTATCGTACGGACACCGTTCCAATAGAACGTATTGGATGGTCTGACTGTGGAAATCAACAATCCTGGATCGGCATCATCTTCATGATACCGCTCTATCAGCGGAACTATCCTGGTTTTCAACTCATGAGGATCTGGTTCGAAGGGTGTACATCCATCATAACAGTACACATCAGCACCGGATATGGATCCTATCTTACGTTTCACTCCGACGCCCTCACCGAATCTCATAACCAACGATCCGTTACCGCGAGTCTTCCAAGGAGTGGCAGGATTGAGACGTACAAGACGAGGATTACCTATTAGATCCAGATCGGATGATAGTTCACGGATTATCTCAGTGGCCAGGAAAGTAGTGCAATTTCCATTGATAGAATCTGTATCATCCACAGCCACATACATAATGGGTGAACCGCGAGTCTGTAATATAACCTCATCCCAACAGATTCATCTCCGATATGAATAGAATATCACCATTATCAGAAAAAGTCCCATTGAAAGAATAATATCCATACAAAATGGGCTCATCTTTGAAATAACATTTC
>JAGBGN010000016.1 GCA_017935945.1 Candidatus Methanomethylophilaceae archaeon
GGAGTTTCTCCCTGTTGTACCTGTAGAGGTTGGGGTAGTTGACGAAGATACCCTGCGCGGTCTCCGGCCTGAGGTATCCCACACGGGCGGATCCGGGACCGATGTTGGTCCTGAACATGAGGTTGAACTCGTCGACGGGGCCGAGTTCCCCGCCGCACTCGAGACACCTGATGCCGTGCTCGACGAACGCCTCCTCCAGCTGCTTGGGGGTGAGGATGTCGGGGTTGTCGTAGTGGTCCTTCACGAGGTGGTCGGCCCTGAAGGGTGCCTGGCACTCCTTGCAGTATGTGATGAGGTCGGCGAACTCGTCCACGTGTCCGGATGCCTTGAAGACCTCACGGGGGTTGACGGTCTCGGAGTCGATCTCGACGAAACCCTCCCTGCCCTTGTAGATGGACCTCCATACCTCGACGATGTTGTTCCTGAGGGAGCATCCCAGGGGTCCGTAGTCGTACATACCGGCGACTCCCCCGTAGAGCTCGAAGGAGGGCCAGATGAAACCCCTGCGTTTGCACACAGACATCAGATCTGCCGTGTTGTTTTCACTCATTTAAATTACCTGAGAGGGCGCATAGGACATCTACATCATAAATCATACCGATGAGCTCATCCTTGGTACCGTGCACGGGTATCTGACCGAAATCGTTGATGACCATCATCTTGGCGACCTCCGCCAGATTGGTCTTCTTGAACACGGTGGTCGGGTTCCTGACCATGAAGTCCTTGACGGTACGGTCGTCCGCCATGTACTTGTCGGTGGCGGAGTAGAACAGGGGCAGGACGTTCCTGAACCCTGCGAGGTTCGCATCGTCGCTGATTCCGAGCTCCTTCAGGGCCTCGGGGTCCTTGACCTGGTCACTGAAGAGGTCACGGTCGGTGATGATACCGACGAGCTTGCCGTGTGCATCCAGCACGGGGAGTGCGGAGACGTCGCTGACCCTCATGGCGGGGATCGTGTAGGTCAGGGGCTCGTCCTCGAAGGCGGTGACGCAGGTGGTCCTGATGACGTCCTCGGCCAGGAGGTCGGTCTTCATGTCCTTGATTAAGCGGAGGAGGTCGGTGGGTGTGATGATACCGACGAGCTTGCCCTCATCGACGACGGGGAGCCTGTGGATCCTCATCTCGCTGAAGATCCTGGCGACCTCCTCGACCGTCGCATCGGGGGAGACCGTTATGCAACCCTTCTTCATGATGAGGGAGAGCTGGTCCTCATCGAACTTGCGGAAGATGTCCCTCCTGGACACGACACCCATGAGCATGCCGTCCGATGCACGGACGACTGGGAGTCCGGTGAGCTTGTTCCTCACCATCGTGTTGATCGCATCGCTACGGCTTCCAGGCACCTCCACGACTATGGGTGCGGGGGTCATTATGTCTGCTACTGTCTTCATTGGTTCTCGACCTCTGATGCTCTTACGACGAGGACGGGACAATCGGATGCACGCACCACCCTCTCGGCGACACTGCCCATGAGCAGCTTGGACATACCCGTCCTGCCGAGGGTTCCCATCACGATCACGTCGAAGTTCTTCGATTGTTCCAGGATTACCTTCACGGGAGCCCCGTCCTTGATCATCACTTCGACAGGGACGTTCTCCTTCTCACCCATCTCCTTCACGAAGTCCACGGCCGCCTTACCCTCCTTCTCGAGGGTGCTGTACACGTTCATCACGGCGGTGTCCATAGGCATGTTGGTGAGTATGGACTGATCGAGGACGTAGAGTGCCGTGAGATTACCACCGGACATCTTGGCCAGCTCGACCGCCTTGATAACAGCGGCCTTGGTGTATTCGCTTCCATCTGTGGGTACCAGGATATTCTGAAAAGCCATCTCTTCACCTCTTCTCTCGATTCGTCCTTCCGAACACACGACCGTTCCCGAGGGGCGGGACGCCGTATGCTGGCACAGCCCCCGTCGGGAACACCGTCACATGTCCTCCAGGTATCTCCTCGTTCATCTGTTTCAGACGATATAATAGCTTTCCTCTCAATGTGGAGAGGGTTTTCCATGCATCTCCCGCATCCCCGCCCTGCCTGAACAGCATATCCGACAGCATCCTGGCCTCGGAGAACACATCGGGGACGCGCAGCATCCCGTTGTCGGTACCTATGGCCACATCGACACCCAGGTCCATCATCCGTGCGACGGGAGGCTCCTTCCCGAAGTACGCGTTGGAACCTGGACACACCACCACTGGGACCTCGGCCTCCGCGCATTTGAGCAGGTCCTCATCGGTGGCCTCGCACATGTGCACGATGAACGCCGGGTCCAATGAGAGCACGAAGTCGATGTCCTCCCTGATCCTCTCGCTCACGTGTATGGCGAACGGTGCATCGGCATCACGGGCCATGTCCGCCACGGCCTCCACGTAACCATGGTCCAGGTCCGATATGCTTGACAGGCCTATGCCGTGGGCCACGGACAGTATCTCCGCCACCTCCTCCGGGTCGAACACCGGGGAGACGGGCCTCCCCATCACGAACGCTGAATCGGATGATGCCCTGAGGAGCCTGCAACCCTCGACACCGCCCTCGCGGAAATCCACGAAGATGTCGGTACCGAACCCCTCGGAGTCCGATGAGAAGCGGTGCATGTCGGCCGACAGGGAATCGGACGATGCGTTCCTCAGATGACGGTGCTTCAGACCGTCGGGTGGGGCCACGAGCTCCTCCAAGGTCAGTCCCGGAGGTACCGTGAGTCCGTAGTCGGCGCAATGGGTGTGGGAATTCACCACATCCATGACGATGTGTCCCGTGCACGCGGGACGCTCAGGAGCCTCCCCGCGACCGGTCTCCACGACCACACCGCCATCCACCAGGACATAGCCCTCGCGGTATCCCAGATGGTCGTGAAGCATACCATCCACATAGAAACAGCCGTCATCGGGGATAGGAATCATCGACCCCTCATGTTGTGGATAGTTGTTAAACCAATCCACCGAATCATCGACCTGCATGTTTTATATCCTCCAAGTGAGTCGTCCATCCAAGGTGCCAAAATGGTAAATGTAATCGCTAACGATTGTGTGGCATGCGGTGCATGCGCAGATGTCTGCCCCCAGGATGCAATCACCATCGACGATGTTGCAGTCATCGATGCCGACAAATGCGTCGACTGCGGTGCATGCGTCGACGAGTGTCCCGCAGGAGCCATCACCGAGTGATGCCTATCGGCGGGAAACCGCCGACCAAAACGACTTACCCCTTTTACGACAACTCTGAAGAACAATGCGATGTCCGGACAGCGGACCCTCGGAGGGCCATGCGTCTGGAACGAAGATAGGATGAAAACCTGGGGAGGGGGGATCCCCTCAGGCCCAGTAGGGTTTCTTGGCGAACTTGTACGCCATGAAGATGGCCGTGGTCGCCTCACCGCATGCGGTGGTGATCTGCTTGTACTTACCGGGATAGCTGACGACATCACCGCAGGCGAAGATGCCGGGGCGGTTGGTGCTCATGTCGAAGTCGACCTTGACGAGACCATCATCGTTCAGCTCGATATCCCACTGCTTGAGGTCATCGAGGTCTGCAGAGATTCCGATGTTGATGATCGCCAGGTCCGTGGGGATGACGATCTCCTTGTCGTCCTGCTTGATGGTGACGGATTCGACCTTGTCGGTTCCGTTGATGGACACCAGCGAGGAGTTCATGTACGCCTTGACGGCACTGTTCTTGAGGTTGTTGACGGTCGATTCATCGGCCCTGAAGTCAGCCCTGCGGTGGACGATGGATGTGTCCGTGACGGAATCCGCGATGAGGGCCATGTCGATGGCGCTGTTGCCGCCTCCGAACATCGTGACCTTCTTGCCGACGAGCTCCTCCTTGGAGGGGAGGATGTACGATACTCCCTTTCCGGTCAGCTCGTCCTCTCCGGGGACCTCCATCTTCTTGGGCTTGAAGCTACCCATACCGATGGCGATGACCACGGACTTCGCATGGTACGTGTTCTTGTTGGTGACGACGATGAGTTCCTCCTCACCGTTGTTGATCTCGTTGACCTTCTCGAACTCCCTGATCTCACAACCCATGGACTCCGCCTGAGCGTACAGCTTGTCGGAGAGCTTCCTTGCCTGGATAGTCTCAAAGCCCGGGTAGTTGTGGATTCCCTTCTCGGGATAGAGGCTGACGAGCTGTCCTCCGACGCGTCCGGAATCAAGGATCAGGGCGTTCATCATCTTGGACCTAGCGTAGATTCCGGCTGTGAGACCGGCAGGTCCTGCCCCTATAATGACGACATCGTAGCACATTAGCAGTCCCGAACCCTGTTTCCCTATAAATAAATAGGGTTCGATTTCGGCACATAAGATTCCCATTATCCAACGAAAGACGTATTGTTCCTACGAATATCGTAACATATCCTACGTTTCCCATCAATGAAGACGACCGACGTATCCGACAGAACCGGGGAACCGCTTATCTACTTCCGAACCGATTCATACCTCGGTGCGCAAATGGAACAGAACGATATCTACACCGAGAAGCTGATGAACATGATCCTGGATGCCATCGACGACATCATCATCATTCACGACTCCGAGCACACTATCATATGGATGAACCGTGCCGGTGAGAAGGCTTTCGGAACGAGCGTGGATAAGATCATCGGGATCAAGTGCCACAGTCTGTTCAACAACGCCTCCCCCTGCAGGGATTGTGCGGTTACCGGCAACGTGACCATAGGTTCCGCCCCATCCAACACCAAGCGCAGGGTGATCCCCAAGACCGGTATCGAATGCAACTGCTCCACCATCCCCTACTACAACAACGGAAAGCTGGAGCTGGTGGTGCAACACCTTCGCCCGGTCTGCAAGTGCGAATGACAAGTGTTTATAGAAGACGGAGGTTGCAGTAATCATGACAGTAATGCCCGAACCGGTCGTCAGGATGGTCAAACATCCCGAATGCAGGAAGGTCATGGCATCAGTATCGCCGAACGGGGAGCCCCACATGATCGTATGTGGCAGCCTGATGGTCACCGAGCCCGACACCATAGTCGTCGGAGAGGTGTTCATGTACAGGACCGTCGAGTACCTCAATGCCAACCCCATGGTGGAGTTCGTAGTCTGGCACGGAAAGGATGCCTACACCATCAAAGCCAAGGCAAGATGCCGCGAGACCAGCGGAGACGTCTTCAACGACATGTCCCAGAAACTCGACAAGATGAACATGAGTCTTGTCGCCGTCTGGTACTTCGATGTCCTGGAGGTCTGGGATGCCAGTGCGTCCAGTACATCCGGGAGCAGAGTGGTCTGATGGATATCAAAGGATACAAACGCCTGTCCAGGTCCCTGTTCTTCATCGGAGCCATGATAGTGTGCTTCGGACTGGGCCTGTACCAGCTGATGGACACCGTGACGGTGGGTGTCGCGCTGATCATCATCGGGGCGGCCACACTCGTGATGTCCTTCACGTTCACCAGGTTCTTCATCCTGTACGACATGTCCAACAAACCGCGTCGCAGGAACGAATGAGAAAACACTTCTGAAAACACATTCCCATCGGAAAAACCTGGGTCCAGGTAATCGGTTTTGGACCCATGGTTGTCCATGGATCCTGTCCTCGGGTACTACCCTCAGAACTTGCTTCTATCCCTTGCGATGGGCTGATGCTTCCTGTAGCAGTCCCTGCAATACACGGGCCTTCCCTGGGAGGGCTTGAAGGGCACCTCGCATTCCGTACCGCAGTCAGCGCAAGTAGCCTTGAAGAATTCCTTAGGCCTGTCCCTATCTCCCCTGTATCCACCGTATGCCATGTGTATCTCTCCGTGCATCCGGACCTGATCATCCGACAATCGAATGACGGACGCCGTCCAGTCGCCTGTCTGGGCTTAGGACCTCACACTATATAATGACGATACGGGCGACACACGATTCATCCGAAACAGGATGCGGAGGTTCCGAGTCTGGTCAGAGACCGCCGCAGTCGGGACAGGTCCAGATGCCCTTGTTGGATATCATGAGGCCACCGCAACGGGGGCACTTGTGGGATGATGACCTGTCCCCACTCACGACCTCCTTCCCGGAAAGGTCCGCACTCGCCCATCTGATGAGGTCCGTGAGCTCCTTGAAACGGTCGTCCTTGTCCACCCCGTAGTACACCAGGTTGTCCGCCTCGTTGTACAGGCGGGTGCGCATCTTGTTGAGCGCGTGGGCCACGTTGTTGAAGGTCCCCCTCGATATGCGCTCCACGGGGAGCACGTTATTCCTGTACCTCACGTCGAGGTACTCTATGCTGGTGTCCAGGAACCTGTCGAAGGCATCCTCGTCGGGATAGACCGGCACGGACATTATCAGGTCCCTCTTGGACCTGAGCTCGGGGTTGCGGGAGACGACACGGTCCAGTATGACCCCCACCTCACTACGCATCCCGTCCCTGACCTGTCCGTAGATCCTGCGAAGACGGGGCACATCCTCCTTCCTGGCGACTGACGCCATCCTGGTGGCGGCCCTGCTGAACTCCTCACCGGTCTTATGCTCAAGGATGTCGAACAGATCCGGTATCAGGTCGTCCTCGTCCTGCATGATGTTCAGGTACCCGAGGCACGCCAGACGGACGCGCTCCACATCGGACTTCCTCATGTCCCTGACGCGTCCCATGACCGCCCTCTCGCGTACATCGCACAGCAACAGGATGGTCTCGGCGCGTACGACCTCGTCCTCGCATGACAGGTATTTGTCGATCAGCGGCAGGAAATCCGCCGAGTAGTTGTTGACCAGCCAACGGTCACCTGTGATGCTGCCGTGACGACCGGACATGACCCGGTCGACATCGTCCAGGAAACGTCCCAGGTACTCCGCCTTGCGTACGGGCATGTGGACACCGTGGTAAAAACAGGAAGTGATTTCCCGGGATGCACCCGGGATTGGTTTCAGAGACCCCTCGAGTCGAGGGCCTTCTTCAGGACGGCAACCTCCTCATCGGAGAGGGTGATGCCCTTTCCCATCTTCGTACCATCGGGAGACCACTCCCTGATATCGTATTTGGGATCCCTGTCGTTCCAGCTGATGAGGTTGAGCTCCTTGGTCCATCCCTTGGATGATTCGGAAAGAACCGCGATCTTCTCCACCACTTCGTACTTGAATTCGACCATTTACTTGCACCTGCGGACGGGATGCACCGACCCCTATTTAATATCAGTATATAGAAGAAAAATAAGGGGAAGTGGAACACGGACCGTCTTCCGGAAACGTTCCTCGATACACTTATATCCACATTCCACCTAGCAATCACCAACGGTTGGATTCAATTGTCACGAAAAATGCCTCCGATAGGAAGTGTGCGTAAACCATGGATATGACCTTGATTTACGCTGTAATAATTGTAGTTCTGGTTGGTTGTTCCGCATTCTTCTCGATGTCGGAGACCGCGTTCACCAGTGCGAACCAGATAAGACTGAAGAAGATGGCCAATGATGGGGATGTCAGGGCCGAGAAGACCCTGAAGATCATCAACAACTATGACAGGTTCCTCACCACCATCCTCATCGGAAACAACCTGGTGAACATCGGTGCCACATCCCTGGCCACCCTGGTGTTCTCGATCCTCCTTGGTTCCGAGACGGGTGCACTGACCTCCACCGTCATCATGACACTGGCGGTCCTCACATTCGGTGAGATCACACCCAAGTCCATAGCCAAAAGGCAGCCCGAGAAGGTCTGCATGAAGATATGCTCCATCATCAACTTCATCCAGATTATCCTCACCCCCCTGTCCTGGCTGTTCACCAAGCTCACCGCGTTCATCAACAGGAACGGCGATGAGGAGAACGTCCTCACAGAGGACGAGCTCGAGGTCATGATCGACGAGATCGGAAACGACGGTATCATCGAGAAGAGCGAGTGCGACCTGATCAAATCCGCACTCAGGTTCGACGACATCCAGGTTTCCGAGGTTTACGTCCCCAGGATGGACATCATCGGAGTCGATGTCAACGACCCCGTGGAAAACCTCGGTCAGATCATAACGTCATCCGGATTCTCCAGGATCCCCGTGTACGACGGCAGCATCGACAACATCATCGGTGTTGCATACGCCAAGGAGTTCTTCACCAACTCACTGCTCGGTGTAAAGTTCAGTATCCGCGACATCACCAAACCCATCAAGTACGTCCCCGAGACCATGAGCATCGCCACGATCCTCAACGACTTCCAGAAGTCCAAGGTCCACATGGCTGTCGTCCTGGACTCGTACGGCGGCACCATGGGAATCATCACGCTGGAGGACCTCCTCGAGGAACTGGTCGGCGACATATGGGACGAGAGCGACGAGGTCCTTCAGGATGTCGTCAACATCGATGATGGAAGGTACAACGTCAAGGGAGTGGCCAACCTCTTCGATGCCGCAGCCACCATGGAGATGGACATCGACCCCGAGGGTTACGAGGACTACTCCGTCACCGGATTCATCACATACAAGCTCGGAAGAGCCCCGTTGAGGGGGGATGTGGTCGAGACCGGCGATGTCACCATCAGGGTGCTGTCCGTGAAGGGGCGCAGGGTGATGGAGGCCGAGTTCAAGAAAAACCCGGCCCCTGTAGAAAGCGAATGAACCTGATTCTCAAAGTCCGGTCAGGAAGTCCGACATGACCCTGACCGCGACATCCTTCCTGGCAGGGTGCGACTGCACCTTGCCGGTTATGGCCACCACGTCCCCGTGGTGCGCCACCTCGTAGATGCCCTGGACAGCCTTCTGCTTGTCCAGACGCATGTAGAACACGCAATCCTCATCGATGCGGTTGTCGATGTCATCGAGGATCCACTGACAGATCTCCGGACCGAGTTTCTTGAACAGTGAGTTGAACTCCCTCTGTTTCGTGAGCCTGGTCTCGAGGATGGTCATGATGTTGCCGTGCTCCCCCTCGGAGATGTCCTCCTGGAACTCATCCGTACCGAGCAACTCAGTCATCGTCTCCTCGAGTAGCTCCCTCTTCTCCGTCGCATAGCAGAAGGTCTGGACCCTCACCCAATGGAAAGTTACCTGCATCTTCACTCCTCCGACTCCGGGTCCTTCCTGGGGATGAGTGCTGCCACGGTCGCACGCTCCGCTGTGGAGAACACGACGACCCTCTTGCCCGTGAGCTTGAGTGCGACACCCTCGTCGTCACCGACCACGGTGTACGCCTTGTGGGAGACCCCCTTGAGGCTCCACTTGGAGTAGTTCCTAATATCCCCCAGTTCCCCGTCCCTGCTGTCGATGATCTCCTCGAACGGGAAGCTCATCCTCTTGAAGCAGTACATCACATCGACCCTGTCGTCATACACGGAGACCTCGAGGGCGAGGATGTTGGCGATGATTATTACCACCACCGTGATCACGGCGAAGACAGGTACCGCCCATGAGGGTGTACCGAGGTCCATTCCGTATGATGTGTATGACAGGAAGCCCAATGTGGCCGCCATGACAAGGGACAGCAGAATCGCCAGCTGTCTCGGGAGTATGTTACGTGATTCGTGGAACGTGGGGTCCATGCCAGCCAATCTCATGTTACGTTGATTAACATTGCCATGTGACGCCCCCTTCCCGGCGGAGGACAGGTCAAACGCCACCCCATCCCCCATACCTCGAAAAATATTGAAAAACATCACATCATGTGCGATTGTAGTGGATAATCCATGATTTGTCGAGGTGTGTTTCTACTGGAAAGTCCGGAAATCACCGAAAAGTTTAAATCCAATAGGTATATACTTGACTCAATCGGTCCCATAGCTTAGCCTGGATGGAGCGTCCGGCTGATAACCGGAAGGTCGTGTGTTCGAATCACATTGGGACCACCATATCTTTTCTCATCTTTCATAATAGTTTCCAGTGTCAGGGTCTTCTGTCGCTTCGTTGATTTCTACCCATCCGGAACGTGTCATTACATACATCTTCCGCGAAACCAAAGATGAATGCAAGGTCATTCCATGATTCACGCATCTTTGTACTGAAATCGTCATAGAATGTCCCCGTCGACCGTGTTTCCGACCGAGGGGATTCGCCCATGATGGCCATCCCGAAGAATGGACGGCCACCATGGACCATGTTTTCAGGGGATCGGGATAACCGATACCCTACGGACCACTCACCTCTGTATGCCCTGGAACAACTCGTCCAGGATCCTCAGTGCACCCTTTCCACCGAGCACGGGCCTGTCCACGAACACCATCCTGTGCTCAGTGGGGATCCAAAGGTCCAATCCGACCGAGCAGGTCCCACGACTCTCCAGGAGCATGGCGGAGTAGCCGTCTGCGAAGGCGACATCCACACGCGTACGGGATGCGTCACGGCCCATGGCGTCCGTGCAGCCGATCGATTCCAGGAACGATGCTAACCTGGCCTTGGTCCCATCGTCCCACCACGGCTTCACATCCACGGCCTCCGGGAACATCCCCAGATAGGAGTGCAACCACTCCACGAACGGTACCACGGCGGTGGTGTCGAGGTCTACGGAGTATGTGGAGCAACGGGCCTTCATCCCCTCGTGCATACCGCTCAGGAGCACACGGGAGCTGCGCCTCTCCATCCTCGACAGAATCTCCAGGGCGGGCGCGGGATCTACACCGGCGGCCTCGGCCACGGTACGGATCCATGAACCGGTGGATCCGAAGCCCATCGGCACCTCCGGGACCACGCAACTGGATCCGAGGCGCCTGTACGCCTCCATAGTATCGATGCAGTACTCGGGAAGGACGGACACCGTGATTCCGGCACGCGAAGAACCGCGCAGCTCGTCTACCGTGCATCCTGCACCGACGAACGCCCCGACCTCGAGACCCATGGCCTCCACGTATGAACGGAGCTCATCCACCGTGCTCTCCCAACCCTCGAGGATCACCGGCAACCCGACGATGTTGACCACTTTCGGATCGACCTCCGTACGGGCGCAGACGGCACCGACCATCGATGCTATCGTCGTGTCGTACCCGACGTGGGGCCTCTCGGACATCAGGTTGTTCTCCGCGATGACGAACGCGCCATCGTAACCTGATCTGTACACCGCACCGTTGAGGTCGTCACCGATCAGCGAGGTCCCGGGCGATTGGATGACGACGACCAGTTCCGCATCTATCTCCGCCACCAGGTCCTGGACCTTGTAGTCGGCCCCGTTCACGTAGTCCTCCTCGTCCAGGTACGTGCAGGGGACCCTCGGATGGTCGAAGTAGAAGGGGCCCTCGCGGATGGAGTAGTCGCGCAGGACCGTCCTTGCCGACAAACGGGTCGAATGGGTCCTGCAACCTCCGGGCCCGTGGATCACCGCCCGGGATCCGATCACACTCTCCGCGGCGATGACGGATGCGAGGAAACCATCCATTGTCTCCTTGTGCATCAGGCACACCTCCATCCCTCGATGACAGGAACCCTGAACATCCTGCTCAACCTCTCCGCGTAGTCCATGATGCCTGCCAGACCCGGGTGCGGTTCCCCGATCGCTGTGCACCTGTAGCCGATGTGCAGGTCGGATTGACTGTCGGAGAGAACCAGGTCCGGTTCCAGCTCCCTGCAGTCGGATTCGACCATCCCCGAGATGTACTCCTCCTTGGACATGCTGAGCTCCGTCCCCATGACCCACCTGTTGTACGTGGTCTCCCTGGTCCTGACGACCTCTACACCGAGGTCCTCCAGGAGCTCGAACAGCCACCTGTACTTCCCGGAGGGTCTGGTGACGACGACCACCCTCTTCCCCTTCGTATGGGGCATCAGACCGGATATCCCTGCCTCGTAACGTGAACGGACCTCGGCCTTGGCGGCGGAGGTGTCGCGACCGGTTATCTCGGAGACCTCGTCGAACCAACGGTCGATGGCACCCATGCCGCGGGGAAGTGCCTCCCTCATGTGCACCGAACCAGTCCTGTCGCAGATTATGTCGCAGTTCCTGTTGAAGACCAGGTTGTCCATGGAGCGGACCGCCACACCGGCACGTCCCATCCTGTACACATCCTCCAGACGGCATTTACCAGGATAGATGGTGTTGATCCTGAACCCGGCCATGGACAGCAGCTCCTCCACCGAGGAATCCATGTGGGCGTGGAACTCCCTGCCGACACGGTAGTCCCCGAGGATGTTGACCAGCCCCATGTCCTTCTCATCACAGGGTTCCACGAGTTCCATGACCTTGCCTATGGCCATCTCCCTGCCGTGGACGACACCCCCGGCACCTATGCCGTCGACCGGTACCGGTATGACCCTCATTCCTGTCTCTGCGGACATCCTGGTGCAGCAGTCCGTGATGTCGTCCCCTATGATCCCCGGGACGCACATCGACACCACGAACACCACGCTGTCCCCCATCTCGGCCCTGTGGCGTATGGCCTCCTCCAATGCGGGGATGCCGCCGAAAACGGATGCGGAATCGTCGAGGTCCGTGCAGGTGACGTGGTCCCAGATGGAGTCCCCATCGCCGTGCAGGTCCCTGTGGACCGTCACGATGTCGGAATTGCAGCACATCATGTAGGCGCAGCTGGAAGGTCCATGGACTATGGTGTGTGCACCACGTATGCGGGCGGTGTACGACACCGCACCTGCACCTGCACAGGATTTCAGGGACCTGCTGTCCTTGACTGGGTTTCGGGCCCTGACGTACCCGCAGTCGCAAGCCGAGTCCAGAGGCAGACCCTTGGCCACCATGTCCATGGAATCGTCATCCAGCGGACGGGGGTGGTACAGCTCCACAGTGCCGTCCCTGATGCCCTCGATGCGCTCCACGATGCGATCGATCGCCCTCGCTGGTCCCGAACCGGGGAACGCCTCCGAGACCGTCCTGCCCATGGACTCCGCCTGCATGAACAGGGGATCCCTCTCGACGACCGACACAATCGGCAACCCCACGCCGTCGGCGAAGTTGCGGACGTACTCCTCCTCGCCGTCCATCCCCCTGCGGTTCAGGATTATGCCCCCTACACGGGGGTTCCCGTTGTCGTAGTTCTGTAGTCCCTTCAGGATGTTGTTGGCGGCATAGAGCGACATGAACTCGCCCGATGTGACTATGAAGACGACATCGGCATAATCATGCCTCAGGGGTACTGCGAATCCCCCGCAGACCACATCCCCTAGGACGTCGTAGACCCTCACATCGTGGTCCATGTCCCCGATACCGTTGGAATCCAGGAAGTCGAACATCGTGAGGATGCCCCTTCCGGCGCATCCGACACCGGGCTCCGGTCCGCCTGCCTCGATGCAATGGACCCCGCCCGAACCTACGGATAAGACGTCGTCGAGTTTCCTATCCTCCTTGGGTACCTCCCTGAGGTACTTCAGGACAGTGTTCTGGACCTTCCCTCCCAACAGGAGACGGGTCGAATCGTGCTTAGGATCGCACCCGATCTGCAGGACCTTGAGGCCCCTGTTCGACAACGAATGCGATATGTTGGCCGATATCGTAGATTTCCCGATTCCGCCCTTTCCGTAGACCGCTATCTGTAACATTAGTTGGATGTATCATCCAACAGATATAATTCATATATGGTTCCATAGAAAAACTACTAAGACATAAGGTCTGCAAGGACACTTCCATGGATGCGAGAGATCCGATAGGTGATGGATGATAATCCATGTAATTCCTCCATTTGTTATCGTCACTGGAGGCCAAATGATGAACAAGGATGCCATCCGTTACTCCCTTGTATATTCATCCAGGATGGTACTAGCATTCATATTGGTCTTATCCATGGCGATCGTTCTCCTGAAGCAGTTCTACGATGCCGTACCTGATGCAGGTAGTCCCCGACCTTCGACCTGATTAAGGCATCCATCAGATCTCTTATCCCGTTCATCCCGATTCCAATCATTACATACTATGTGGGTTGTCAACGCCAGGGTTCCAAGAGAAGACTCGTATCCAGAATCATCTTGAACATGTATCTGATCGTGTCGATTATCCTATTCTCTGATTCACTGTCATACTCCGTTAACAATCTGGTCGTATCCTAAGGGATGGGAATCGCTACAGACCGCATCACGATGTCCCTGGATGTCACGATGCTCACACTGCCACTGTACACGATACCCGCATATTCCGTGCTCGATGCCATCCTGGAATCGCGGAAAGCAGAATGAACAACGGACGTCAGAAAAACGATGTCATCCGACCTTTCCGTGCGTTTCCGTCGGAACCTGTATTGTCATCGTCACCGTCTCCGTATCGTCGACATTGAAGAACCCATGTGGACGTTTTAAGATGTCATCCGCAACTAACCGAATTATGTTCGAAATGGATGAGATCGAAGCCATGGTTGCACGCCATTCCGTCAGGAGCTACACGGACAGGCCCATAGAGCCGGAGAAGGCCGCCGTTCTGATGGAGACGATCAACTCCTACAACGTCGAGACGGGCATGTCCTTCCAACTGGTCCTGGACGAACCCCGTGCATTCACTGGAATGCTTGCACACTATGGGAAGTTCGAGAACGTACGCAAC
>JAGBGN010000017.1 GCA_017935945.1 Candidatus Methanomethylophilaceae archaeon
AAAGAAGCCGGTACACTGAATCCAATGACTCTACATCCTTGGAGTAGACCCTGCATGTCACTGCGAAATCGGAACGTATGGCATCATCGTAGACCACTCCCAGGGAATGGAGGTTCTCACGCAACAGATGCGCGAGATTGCCGCCACGACGGTCCCAGTCCGTCATTATTATCGCAGGTTTTCCCGACCTCCAGGCATGCTCCGCCGCCCTGACGGGCCCACCACCGCTTTGGACACAGAAAAAATCACCTTCGACCCCCAGATTCCTGAGTGCAGCAACATCCTTGTTGCCCTCCACCAATATCATGTGGGAGGCGGACAGGTCGATCAACCGGTCCAACGCCTCCGAGAACCTCTCCAGACGCTCCTCATCGTTCATGAGGTGCGTTCTCCCAGGATCTCCAGTATCCTGTCCGGGTCGCCATGTATCGTCACAGTCTTCTGACGATTGAGGTGTCCAGATGTGACCTCGCTGTGGAATCCGGTGATCTCACGGAACATCGCCTCCACCTCCTTGTTGGCACGACCATCGAGTGGCGGTGCCTTGACCCTCAGTATCAGCCTGCGCCTCCACTCATCGAAACCTTCCGGACCGGAACGATTGGAGCGGGGTGAGACCAGTATGTCCACCTCGAGGCAATCCGCCTTCCTGCGGGATACATCGGAAACATTCATCATACCTTGAAACACCTGAAGGGATATAATCATAGAAGGGGAAGAAACCAATTTAAGTAACCCTCCGATAGGGAAACGATGAGCCCTGCCGCCGAACCGATGACATTCGACGAACTCTCCGAACTGTACAGAGTGGAGATGAAGAGCAATGCCATATCGACGGCCAGACCCGATCTTTTCAGGGCCATGGCGGACCTTCTGACCAGGCTCCGCATCGATTACGACAAACAGATGTCGATAGACCCCGAATCGGTTATGTGCGAGGGCGCCAACCAACGCAGGAAGAAAGCGGAACGCCTGTGCAAGGATGTCGTCCATGTCAGGACCCAGAAGATATGCCAGATGGCCATCCGTGGCGCGATGGGTGCCGACAACAGCCTGGAATCCCTCACCAGCGAGGAGAGGACGTACTACAACGATGTCCTGTCCCTGTCCAAAGGACATCTGTCCGAAGTGGACCGCATACGCGGACGTCGTAACACGGTGACGACCCACATCGATGAGATCGTGCGCCCGGAACCCGCACCCGCAGTGGAACCTGTTGAAGAGAAACCGCCTGAGGTCGAACCCACTGTGGAAGATCCCGAGCCGGCGGCATTCCCTGCGGATGATGTCGTGTTCGACGAGCCTCCACCGGAGATGTTCGATGATTTCCCTCCGGAGGAAAGCTTCGACGACATACCCGATACTTTCGACGAACCTATCCAGGACCCTGTACCTGAACAGCCTGTCGTATCTGAAGCCGACATACCGGAACAGACGCCTCAGACATTCGATGATGACCTCTCCACCGTGGTTATCCGCATATTGGAGGACCTCCCACCGTTCGTCGGACCTGACAGGGATTATGAACTATCGAGAGAGGATGTCGTCACCCTCCCCAAGGTCATGGCAGAAGCGCTTGTGAACGCTGAGAAAGCCGTGATCGTCAGGCCTACACTCTGAGTGTGCGCGTATCTCCCTGGAACTCGAGGCAATCTATATTCATCCTCTTGATTCCGGTGATGTCAGAAACAGTCTCACGGGCCACATCAGGCTCGTTGTTTGTACGGCTCAGGTGAGCCAGGAACACCTGCCTCCCATCGTGGTGGGTCCTGCGTAGCGCATCCCCACAGTCCACATTGGAGAGGTGGCCATGATCGCTATCGATCAATTTCTTCAGATGGTATGGATAGGGGCCCTCGATCAACATCTTCTTATCATAGTTGGATTCGAGAACGGCGATATCCACCATGCCCAATGCATGTTCGATCTGGAAGGACAGTTTCCCCGTATCGGTTGCAAGCAATGCACTGTGCTCATCCGACTCGACAAGGAACGCACATGGCTCTGCTGCATTGTGGGAGGTTGGAAGAGGGGTCACATGAAGACTGCCCACGTCGAAACTTCCCCTGGTCTGGAACGGGACATAATCCACCATGCCCACATCCATCGCGGAGAAGGTGGCCTCGTTGCACATGACAGGTACTCCGAACTTCCTGGCGGTCGGTCCGACCCCTGCCACGTGATCGGAATGCTCGTGGGTGACCAGGATTGCCTTTATGACCTCGCGGTCGACACCCTCCTGGTCCATGAGCGACATGATCTTCTTGCAGCTCAGACCCACGTCTATCATGACGGCCTCGCCGTCACTTTCTATGACGGTACAGTTCCCGTCGCTACCGCTGGCGAGTACATGTACCTCGAACATACTCAGACCTTTTTCCTGTAGAGTGCGAAAACTATGTCTCCCCTGGAGATGACACCGATGACTACACCTTTCTCGACGACAGGAACACGATTGACCTGCATCTCGATCATCGCCTTGAGTACCTCCATGATGGTGGTGTCAGGGGATGTTGTGAGGACGGTGCGGCACATGAGGGTGGAAACCTCCATGTTGGATATCTCCTCGGAAACTTTCTTCAGACCGAGATCCTCGATCGAATCATCCATGGACTGGTGAAGCATCTCTGTGTCCAGGTTCTTGTCTTCCATGGACAGCTGGTACTTGTAAATGACCTCGAGGATATCCGTCTCACTCAGGATTCCCAGAAGGTGGTTCCTATTGTCCACCACAGGTGCTCCAGAGATGTTGTCGACCGCGAACTTGATGGCGGCTTTCTTGACTGTGTCCGTAGGCTGAAGTGTGACCAGGTCTGTGGTCATCAGGTCCCTAACCTTCATTTTAGTCATCAGGGTGCAGTATCCCCTGATTCCAATATATTGGTTACTGTTCAATAGCTCTGACATGCATCAGTGTAAAGATAATTTTAAATAATATGACGTTATAAGCGATTTTGTGGGCCTGTAGCTCAGCTAGGTAGAGCGATGGACTCTTAATCCATCGGCCAAGGGTTCGAATCCCTTCAGGCCCGCCATTATTTTCCACAACAATCAACTGTGATATTCTTCCATGTCCCTTGGTTTCATTGTGTTGGGAATTCACAAAGCAAGTTTCTTTATAAAGAAGTGAAATCACCGTGGCATGACTAACGTCATCATGCACACAACTATGGGAGACATCAAGATCCAGATGCACGACGACATGCCCATCACCACGGGCAACTTCCTCAAACTCGCCAAGGAGGGATTCTACAACGGCGTCATCTTCCACAGGGTCATCGATGGATTCATGATCCAGGGTGGAGACCCCCAGGGAACCGGAATGGGCGGACCCGGATACACGATCCAGGACGAATTCGGAACCGGCCACTCCAACATCAGGGGAACCATAGCCATGGCGAACACAGGACGCCCCAACACCGGCGGTAGCCAGTTCTTCATCAACACTGTGAACAACACATACCTCGACAAGGAGAACCCCAGCACCCCCTACGCACACCCCGTCTTCGGAACCGTGCTCGAGGGAATGGATGTCGTCGACAAGATCGGTCGCGTCGAGACCGATAGGAACGACAGACCCCTCTCCGACGTCGTCATCAACTCCATAGACATCGAGGAGTGATTCCAAAGGGCCTACCGGCCCCCTTTCCACCAGTTTATTCGTACAACTCCACTATCTATTCTAAAAAACAGAAGCCCATTACGCCCCGATCATCATGTCGAAGCACGTAATGGAATGCCTTGGGATGAGCCGCGTCACCATAGAAGACGGCAAGGTCATCGAGGTCACAGAACCCCGCGTGAAATACTGCCCACTGTTCGCTAAACATCGCGGAATCCAGGAACTGAACAAAGATACGGTGAAGGAGAACATAGAGTACCGCATCAAAACATTCGGCATGTGCACCGAGAACAGGGAGACCACCATGAACAACTTCCTGTCCTTCGGGATATCCGAGACCCTCAGTTCGGCACTGATGAACAAGGAGATCGATGCTGCGGTTATCGCTGCAGACGGCTGTGGTACGGCCGTGATCACCGACCCAACCATAGTCCAGGGCATGGGTGGACGCATATCGGGGATCTGCGAGACAGAGCCCATACCCAAGGTCGTCGAGGCCATCGGTCCGGAGAACATGCTCGATGCGGACACAGCGAGGATCAATATGTGCGCAGGCGTGGACAAAGCGTTCGGAATGGGTTACAGCAAAGTTGCAGTGACCACCCCGTTTCTGGACGATGCTGTGAGGATCAGGGAGGCATATGGTGACTCCGTGGTGATCATAGGTGTCCATACAACAGGTATGAGCGAAGAGGATGCTGCCCATGCATTCGATGTCTTCGACATAATCACCGCCTGCGCATCAAAATATCTGAGGGATGAATGCCACAGAAGGCCCGATACACTCGTCGCTGGAAGCAAGGTCCCCGTGTATGGGATCACAACGACGGGAAAACGTCTCGTTCAAGCGAAACTGGATGAGATCGGTGCAAACCCCTGGAACCCATCGATAAAAGAGGAGCCACCTCACCCACTCATCTGAATCATTCCTCGCCGAGATAGGTATCGATGGCGAGATGGGTGCTGGAACGGAGGAAGATGATGGGGACCCCCTCCTTCCTGAGCCTCCTGCGGAGCTCCTTGTCATTGGTGAGGACGTAACCTCCGGTCTTGAAGGCGACCTCGACAACAGCATCATCCCCGCTGTATTCGGTGGGGATGATCTCATATTTGCGTGCAAGCGCGAGGGCCGCTTTGGCATACCTGTGCTTGACATGCTTCAATTCCCCGACTAATGCACCGGGGACGACGATCCTCGCCTCGCCCAGCAGGTCCCTGAGGGCGAGGTCGAGGTTCATCTTGATCTCAAAAGGCATGAGTAAGGCGTTTGTGTCGAGAACCACAGTCTGCATGGTCTCACTGTTCTACGATACCGTATCCGATGAGTCTCCACTTGTTGGAGATCCTTCTGGAGATGGCGACCCTCTGTCCGGGCAGGATGCACACGGGGATCTTGAGGGCCACTTCGGCTGAATCGCTCCTGGCGCTCTTCACCACTCCGACGGTGGTGGCGGTACCGACACTGAGCATCAAGGGCTCGTTGCTCTTGATGTCCTCGACGGACAACTCGGCAGATGAACCGACTACACGGTCAAGGAGGGTCGTCTTCATCCTGAAGTCGTGAACGACCTGGGGGAGTTCACCGGGTACACCGATGACCCTTCCAGTCAGACCGTCGGACTTCGTGATGGATGCGTCGAGTCCGGTTCCGATGGCGATAAGTCCACCAGGCAGGACCTCCTTGACGCTCTTCCCACCAGCCTCGAGGGACGTCACTTTCGCAGTGATCCTCTCGTAGGTGACCTTTCCGGCGACCTCGGTCTTCCTTCCAGGAGAGATCTCGATCTCGTCTCCAACCTTCAGGGTACCCTGGATGAGGGTACCTCCGAGAACACCGCCCTTCAGATCCTGGGGCTTGGTACCGGGGGAGTTGATGTCGAACGAGCGTGCCACATGCATGAGGGGCGATGCATCCTTGTTCCTCTTGACCTTGGCGACGATGTGCTCCTCGATGGTCTCGATGAGCATATCGATGTTGACACCGCGGTTGGCGGAGATGGGGATGATGGGGGCGTCCTCTGCGATGGTGCCCTTAACGAACTCCTTGATCTGCTTGTAGTTCTCAATCGCCTGCTCCCTGCTGACGATATCGATCTTGTTCTGGACGATGATGATGTTCTCGATACCGATGATCGAGAGCGCCATCAGATGCTCCTTGGTCTGGGGCTGGGGACACTTCTCATTGGCAGCTACCAACAGCAGTGCTCCATCCATGAGGGCCGCTCCGGAGAGCATGGTGGCCATCAGGGTCTCGTGACCGGGAGCGTCCACGAATGAGACCGCTCTGAGGAACTCGGCGTCCGCACCGCAGGCCTTACACTTCTTGGTGGTGCCGAAGGCGGCGGGCCCCTGGCATTCGGGGCACTTGTAGAACGCAACATCCGCATACCCGAGACGGATAGAGATGCCTCTCTTCAACTCCTCGGAGTGACGGTCGGTCCACTCACCGGAAAGGGCCTTGGTAAGGGTGGTCTTTCCGTGGTCGACGTGACCGATCATCCCGATGTTGATCTCGGGCTGGCTGGGGACTTTCATCAGTTCACTCCGCGGAAGCCTCTTCCTCGGTGGGGTTGAGGCACTCCTCGATTGACTTGGGTCCGTACTCGACGACTGCCATGTTGACCTGGACGATCTCTGCGGAGATTGCGGATCCACGGATGGCGGTCCTCTTCCTCTGTCCGGGGTACTTCTCGTGGAATCCCTTGGAGTCGGAGAGGAGGAGTTTGACCCTCTTGTTACCGGGGAGGTCGGACCTCATGGGGGTTCCGTTTCCATCGGAACCGCCGGTAATCTTAACCTTGTACTCGGGAAGGCCCAAGAACACTCCATCAACGACCTCTCCGATGTTTTTACCAATCAGAGAGTTCGCGTGGTGACCAGAGACGGCAATGTTGTAGGATTTGCCGGTCTTCACATCATTGACGATAGCTTTGAAATCTACCATTTGAACACCTGTGGAGCGATGTTAATAAAGTATTATTTATAAAGCTTTGGAAAGAGGTTGTCCTGGAAACGGATTCTCCAGGAAAATGGGATTCGACTCACATGCTGAACAGCATCACGAATAGTACGATGTACGCCACGACTCCCAGACAGACGGAGGCCAATGCTCCCAGTCCTGCCTGTTTGGCGGAAACGGGCTTCTCATCCTTCCATACCAGGTACAGTATCAAACCCACGATGGGGATCAGGAATCCCAGTATACACCATCCTATGCTGCCGGTGTCGGCGATGGAACTTTTGAATGGTTGTATCTGGACTCCACACTTGGGACAGAAAACCGCACGATCATCCAGACCTGG
>JAGBGN010000002.1 GCA_017935945.1 Candidatus Methanomethylophilaceae archaeon
CAGTACGCAGCGGTCTTCGGAGGATTCAACCTCATGAAGTTCAATGCGAACGGTGTCGACGTCAACCGTGTGAGGGTGAGCGAGGATGCGGTGAACGAGCTCCAGTACTGCTCGCTCCTCTGTTACACCGGAACACCTCGCGAATCCGCCAAGATCATCGAGAGTCAGGTCGATTCCTTCAAGAGCGGTCAGAACGAGGAGGCACTCGATGAATCCAAGAAACTGGCTTTCGAGATGACCCGTGAGTTCGAGAGGGGGAACATCAACGCTGTAGGGGAACTCCTGGACCTCTCATGGTCGTACAAGAAGCAGTTCTCCAGCAAGATCTCCAACCCTCAGATAGACAACCTCTACAACACCGCAAAATCCGCTGGTGCGATTGGTGGTAAGGTCTCCGGTGCAGGCGGTGGAGGATTCATGTACTTCATATGCAGTTACGATTCCAAGTACCGTGTGGCCCAGGAGCTCCAGAAAGCGGGTGCGAGGGTCACTGATTACATGTTCGAGCCGAAAGGCGTACTGTCATGGAAGTATCCAAATGAATGAGTCCATCGTAGCCGAATTGAACAGGAGTGCGGAGGTAATATCCTCCATAGATCCTTCACAGATCATCGAAGTAGCTGATGCCATCGTCAGATCCCTGAAAGAGGGCGGTCAGGTAATTTTCATGGGTAACGGTGGATCTTCCGCAGACGCGCAGCACATCGCAGCGGAGTTCTCCGGCAGGTACATGATGGAGCGCCCTGCACTTGCAGGTGTGTGTTTGTCCAACATCGCCCCCGTCACCGCTATCGGCAACGACTACACGTACGATATCGTGTTCAAGAGGCAGATCGAGGCCATATGCAGGAAGGGCGACATCGTTGTAGGTCTCTCCACCTCCGGTAATTCCAAGAATGTCATCCTGGCGATGGAGGAGGCCAAGGCCCGTGGAGCCATCACCGTGTCGTTCACAGGGGACGGTGGGGTCATGAAGGACATGGCGGACCATGCAGTCGTCATACCCTCCAAGGAGACCCCTCGCATTCAGGAGGCGTACCTCTGCGCATGCCACATCGTCTGCGGAATCGTCGAGAGGAAGATGTTCGGCCGAGCGGCTGTGTTCGTGGACCGAGACGACACATTGGCGAAGGACGTCCCCTACTGTGACGATCCCGCCAAGTTCAACATATTCGATGATGTGCCCGGTGCGGTCAAACGTCTGAACGATGCAGGTTATCTGGTCATAGTCATAACGAACCAGTCCGGGCTCGGCAGAGGTTATTTCGATATCGATACGTTGAATTCCATCCATGACCGGATGTGCACCGACATCTCCGCCGGAGGCGGCAGGATCGATGACATTTTCTTCTGTCCCCACAGGCCCGAGGATGGATGCAACTGCAGGAAACCGCGCATCGGCATGGGGCTGGAGGCGGTTTCCAAATACCACATAGATCCCTCGAAATCCTTCATGGTAGGTGACCATGACAAGGATATGGAATTCGGTACCCGTCTTGGGTGCAGGACGATAAAGGTGGGTGGCGGTGTCACCTTCTCCGACGCGGTGGACATGATACTGGCATCACGTTGACGATTTCAGCATCCCTTCGGCAAAGAACCAAATATACGCACACTTGTGCACGTCCTAAGGTGTATAGCGTGTATGTTATCTCCCTGATAGTGAAGAACGAGTTCGGTGTCATGCAGAGGGTCATGGGCGAGTTTACTCGCAACAAGATCAATGTTGAGACCATCGTAGTCGGCAAGTGCGAATTGCCGGGCAAGTCCCGCATAGTCCTCTCCGTCGTCGAGAAGGGTGTTGCCGAGATAGCTATCGGGAAGTTGCAGAAGCTTCAGGATGTGTACAAGGTGGAACTTGTTCCCGAATCCGGCCAATCTGCGTACGCCCTTCTTTCGACATCCAGCGGCAACGTCGGTGTCGTCGGTGGGTCTGACCAGGTGGAGGAACTCATCAGCCGCAGCAAGCCTGACAGGTACGTCAAGGCACTAAATGCACTCTGACCTATTCGAAAGGTGTTCAAATGGAAAAGACAGAGAAGATATGGTTGAATGGAAAGCTCGTTAACTGGGACGATGCCAAAGTGCACATCCTCTCCCACGCTTTCAATTATGGTACCGGTGTGTTCGAGGGAATCAGGGTCTACCAGACTCCCAAGGGACCTGCCGTGTTCAGACTCAAGGACCATGTGAAGAGACTCATGGAGGGTTGCAAGATCATGGGAATCGATCTGGTCTTCGAGGGCAAGGAATATGGTTTCGATGACATCGTGGAAGCCATCAAGGAGACGGTCAGGGTCAACGGGGAAGCCGTCGATTACGCCAAGCCCTGCATTTACCTCAGCGGTGAGGAGGTCGGTCTCAATCCTGTCCATGTGCCCTCCTCCATGTCCGTCACATGCGTCCATATGGGTGCATACCTCGGACCCGCATCCGACGAGGGTGCTAAGATCATCACATCCTCCTGGCAGAGGCCTGACAACCTGTGCAGTCCTGCAGGAGCCAAGGTCAACGGAACCTACGTCACATCCACGCTCGCCAAGAGGGAGGCGGTCCGCCAGGGTGCCAGCGAGGCAGTCATGCTCAACTCCGTCGGACACGTTGCCGAGTGTACCGGTGAGAACATCTTCATCTACCGCCGCGGCAAGATCATGACCCCCATGGTCTCCGAGTGCATCCTCGAGGGAATCACCAGGGATTCCATCATCAAGGTTGCAAGGGACATGGGTTACGAGGTCCTCGAGACACAGGTCAGCAGGTCACAGCTCGTCGGTGCAGACGAGGTCTGGATGACCGGAACCGCTGCAGAGATCCACGCGGTCGGATACATCGATGGCAGGGTCATCGGAGACGGTAAGATCGGAGAGGTCACCAAGGCAATCCATGCCAGGTTCCACGACATCGTCACCGGAAAGGTCCCCGAATACGAGGACTGGCTCGACTACGTCAACTGATAACAGTCAATCAAACCATTTACCGCCATTACGGCGGGTACTTTTGTTAAAACTCAGATGGATGGGCGATATGCAATCCACAGTCCGGCAAGAAACTGTGCCCGATATCAGCATTTCCTGATCTTGGAGTAGATTTTCGCGAGGAACCTTCCCAGACAACCGCACTGGTTGAATGTGGTGACGACCACACGCGGATTGATGTGGGACTCCCCTTCCGCCCTCTTTCCGAACTTGTACTTCACATTGGCGATCTTCAGTTTCTTCGGTCCGAATTTGAGGAGGTCGAGGAGAACCTTCCAGCCCTGCATCTCGAGTCCATCCCAGTTTTCCTTGATGACCGGGACGAATACGTCTGTGCGTCCAGCGAACAGTCCGCTCATGATGTCTTTGGAGAACTTCTTCCCATGCCATATCAGGTACAGGTCCGCGAAGATGTTGAATGCCCAAGATCCTGCCCAGCGGACGAATCCGAGGGCGAACCTGTCCTCCCTGACACCGATTGTCAGGTCGGCACCCTTCTCCATCTCGGCATACATCCTGCCGAGTGCCTCCGGAGGGTGCTGGAAGTCGCAGTCGATGGTCATGAAGTAATCGGTTCCGCATTCCAGGATTCCCTGGAACACGCTGGCAGCCAAACCCCTCTCCTCGGGTTTTCTGGTAACGATGAGGGTGTTGGGATCATTGAGGCCGTCTATCAGCTCTTTCGACCTGTCGGTGGAGTTGTCATCCATGAACATGATCTTGAAATCGGGATACATCTCCCTGAGGCATTTCGCCATGTTGACGATGTTCTTCTCCTCGTTGTAGGTCGGGATGACGACGGTACATGTTCCTGCCATAAATTCGGTGTAGATGTCTACACTATATCAAATTTAATGTATGGAAACGGGCCCTGATGGTTGAACCTTGTAGGTTGTTTTTTCAGGTTTTTGGAAGGTTAATGAGAATAGGTTTAAATCTAGAACTTGCAAAAATTTCTCTCATGGATTCGGCCACATTGTCAAAGGTCTCGATAATCGTGTCCCTTTTGCTGGGGGTCATGGCGGTTTACCTGGAGGACTGGTTCTGGATTTTACCGCCCATCCTGAATGTGGTTCTGTTGGTCCTCACGTTGCATGATGGCGTATCGTTGAGCAATGCTTTGCTCATCTGGTCCATCATACCTGCCATCGTGCAGTTGGTCTTCATGGCGGTCAACACATGGGTGACTCCATTGGACTATCCGATCCTCAATGTTCCGATCTACTCGTACCTCTCAGCATCCATGCAGGCGATGCAATCGTTCATCGTGGGTCTGATGGCCCTCCTGTACCTCGATAACCGGGAGTTCATGTGCATATCTGTTAGATGGATGGTCCTATTGGCGATGATGTTCTCATTGGCGGTCTCCGTGATGTGCATGTTCTACACATTCGTGGCCCTGTACGGAACCGACTATCCGTTGTTCAACGAGGAGGTCAGTGCCAGTGGGAACAGGATATCCAACAACTTCCTGATGGTGCCCTCATTCACAGCGGTGATCGTTTCCGCAGTGTATGCCATGGTGACCGTCAAGAAGATAGACAAGGACAAGTCCGTTCTGATATGGGGGGCAGGTCAATGAAAGGCACCAGCCGCTTCGGAATAGATGATCTGATAGGGGTCGTCTCCTGCATCGCCCTCCTGCTGATGTGCGTGCTCTCCCTGTCCTACGACAATAGGACCTACGAGATAGCGACCGGCGTGTTCTGCGGGTTGTTCTGTCTTGTGCCGATGTTGATGAAACATCTCAACATAATCCGTCTCCCAACGGATTTCGTCCTGATGATCATAGCCGCGATCGCATTCCATGCATTCGGGGTTCTGTTCCTTAGCTACGATTACCTCGCACACTACGATACCCTGACACACACCTTGTCATCCATAGTGGTGGCATTCTGCGTGTACTACACACTCCTGTGTTACCAGGCGTACAGCTCATCGGTACGTTTGACGCCGGGTTCACTTTCCCTGACCGTTGCGTTGATAATGTTCGGATTCACCGCCTACTGGGAGGTCTTCGAGTACATAGTGGATATCCTCACAAGTACGAACATGCAGTACAGTCCGTTCGACACGATCCGCGATCTGTTGTGCAACAGCCTGGGTTCGATAACGGTGTCCCTGTACGCGGCGGTAAGGTCTTCCAACATGGATCCCAAAACCGTGGTCGAGAGGTTCCAGCTCAATCCCCGTCTAATGAAGTTCATATCCGATCCGTTCGGCGAGGGCCGTGGCGACAATTCATAAATACTACTGCAGGATAGCACACGTCAAGCTCTTCAGAGCCGATGAATGATGACGGTGCCTTCGGGCACTGGAAAGAGGTATTGAAATGTCTGTATTTGTTAAATTTGAGACACCCAAGGAGCTCTCAGACAAGGCATACTCCCTCGCCGAGATGGCAAGGGACGGTGGAAAGATCAAGAAGGGAACCAACGAGGTCACCAAGGCAGTCGAGCGCGGCGCAGCTGCAATCGTCATCATGGCAACCGACGTCGAGCCCCCGGAGATCCTCGCACACATGCCCGCACTTTGCGATGAGAGGAACGTTCCCTACGTCTACGTCCCCAGCAAGGCAGAGCTCGGAAGCGCAATCGGACTCGACAAGCCCACCGCTTCCATCGCAATCATGGATGTCGGAAAGGGAAAGGCACTTTGTGAAGAGATCGCTCAGGCTACCCAGGCACTCAAGAACTGAGGTGAGCTGAATGGTTGACACAGACAGCATCCCCTCAGAGGTCGTCGAGATAATCGGCAGGACCGGGATGACCGGAGAGGCAACCCAGGTCAAGGTCCGTGTCCTCGATGGTCGCGACAAGGGAAGGATCATCACCAGGAACATCATGGGTCCTGTCAGAATGGGTGACATCCTCATGCTGAGGGAGACATCCAGAGAAGCCAGGAAACTGGGCATGAGGTGATTTGAATGGTCGACATGACTAGGAAATGCTCCTTCTGTGGAGCATCCATCGAGCCCGGAACCGGTAAGATGTACGTCAAGAAAGACGGAACCGTCCTCTTCTTCGATGCCAACAAGTGCTACAAGAACATGATCCAGCTCAAGAGGGTCCCCAGGACCACCGAGTGGACCGAGAAAGCGGCAATCGAGAAGGCAGCAAGGCTCAAGGCCGCTGAGAAGAAGGAGTGATTCCGATGGCTATGGAGCAGACCTACCTTATGGTTAAACCTGACGGCGTCCAGCGCGGACTCTGCGGAGAGATCCTGTCCCGCTTCGAGAAGAAGGGACTCAAGATCGTCGCCATGAAGATGATGATCATCCCCAAGGAGGTTGCAGAGAACCACTACGGAGAGCACAAGGAGAGGCCTTTCTTCCCCTCCCTGATCTCCTACATCACCTCCGGACCCGTCCTCGCGATGGTTCTCGAGGGTGAGAATGCAGTATCCATCTGCAGGAACATGATGGGCAAGACGAACCCCGTCGAGTCTGCTCCCGGAACCATCCGCGGCGATTACGCGATGGTCACCGGATGCAACATCATCCACGGTTCCGACTCCGTTGAGTCCGCTAAGAGGGAGATTTCCATCTTCTTCAAGCCCGAGGAACTTGTCACCTACGACAGGACCTCCGACAAGTGGATCTACGAGTGATAACTGAAACTATTTCCACTCAAACCCCTTACCTTGTTTATTCGGTGGTGTTCATGGCGATTAGGCAGCCCGTTGTAAGTGTACTTGGTCACGTCGACCATGGTAAGACCAAACTTCTAGACCGCATAAGAGGGACTTCCGTCCAGGCAAGGGAGGCCGGTGCCATCACACAGCACATCGGTGCAACCGAGGTCCCGATCGACCACATCTACAAAGTGTGCTCCAAACTGATCGGTAACAAGAAGTTCGACGTTCCCGGATTGCTCTTCATCGACACGCCCGGACACCATTCCTTCGTCACCCTCCGTGCCAGGGGAGGTTCCCTGGCAGATCTCGCGGTCCTTGTGATCGATATCAGGGAGGGTCTGATGCCTCAGACTATCGAGTCTATCCGTATCCTGAGGCAGTACAAGACACCCTTCGTCATCGCACTGAACAAGGTCGATACCATCCAGGGATGGATGT
Source organism: Candidatus Methanomethylophilaceae archaeon (assembly GCA_017935945.1). Taxonomy (GTDB): domain Archaea; phylum Thermoplasmatota; class Thermoplasmata; order Methanomassiliicoccales; family Methanomethylophilaceae; genus Methanoprimaticola. Next base: position 7,050 of record JAGBGN010000002.1, read on the forward strand.
GCGAGGAAGGTCGTCCGTTCATCCTCTCGGAGAAGGTCCAGCAGGACCACACGTTGGCGGCCTTCAACGACAAGCTGTACACAGTCATCGCACAGTTGGCCGAGGAGGGTATCTCCGCAGACAGGTACGACAGGATCGATGATTTCACCAAGGCGGTGGCGCTCGTGCCGATCAGTGCCAAGGAGGGTGAGGGAGTACCCGATTTGCTCCTGGTCCTTATCGGTCTCGCTCAGCGTTTCCTCGAGTCTCAACTTGAGAAGGGCGAGGGTTCCGGTAAGGGAACCATCCTCGAGATCAAGGAGGAACGCGGTCTCGGTAAGACACTGGACATGATCCTGTACTCTGGTACGTTGAAGAAGGGAGATACCGTCGCACTCGGAACCAACGGCGCTCCTGTCATCACGAAGATCAAGGCGATCCTCAAGCCTAAGCCGTTGGATGAGATCCGCGACCCCCGCGACAGGTTCGATTCCGTCAAGGAGCTTCATGCGGCTGCAGGAGTGAAGATCTCCTGTCAGAACTGCGATGGCGTCATCGCGGGTGCACCGATCCTCGTGGTCAAGGGACCCAACGATCCCGCAGTCAAGGAGCTGGTCGAGGAATCCAGCATCAGGATCGAAACCACTGAGAAGGGAATCACAATCAAGGCCGATGCCATAGGTTCGCTCGAGGCACTGGCATACGAGGCCAAGGCAAACGGAATCCCGATACGCAAGTACGGTGTCGGTGAGATCACCCGCAGGGACATCGTCGAAGCAGCTTACGGTGACAAGAAGAACAGCGTCATCCTCGGTTTCAATGTCGGTGTGTCGAAGGATGCGGAGGCAGAGCTTCCCAACCACGAGGGTCTGAAGGTGATGACCAACCAGATCGTCTATCAGCTCATCGAGGACTACATCGAGTGGGTGGATGACAGTAAGAAGAAGACGGATACGGACAAGAGGTCCGAATTCTCGTTCCCTGCCAAGTTCAAGATCCTTCCCAACTGCATATTCCGCGCCAGCAAACCTGCCATCGTCGGTGTCAGGGTGCTTGCCGGAAGGATCAGGCCTGGAGAGAACCTCATCGGTGCCGATGGTCGCGATGCAGGCAGGATCAAGAGCATACACACCGGAGAGGACACGCTCAAGGAAGCCAAGCAGGGAGAGGAGGTCGCAGTCGGTATAGAAGGCGTCACTGCTGGAAGGCAGATCAACGAAGAGGACATAATCTACGTCGATCTCATCGAGTCCGCTGTCAAGCAGCTTCCCGACCTCGAACTCAACGAGGATGAGAAGATGGCCCTCGAGGAAACCATCGCAATCAAGCGCAAGGAGGATCCCTTCTGGGGTATGTGATGGGGATTTGACCTATCTGACAAAACCCTTTTTCACATTGGTCTATGCGATCCAGGATATTGCATTACCTGTCATCATCCTGGATCTCATAGGCATATTTCTCATCCTTTTCAAAGAGCGGTACGATCCACGCAGTTTCATACTGTGGCTGATGATACTGATATTCCTCCCGGTCTTCGGGTTCCTGGCTTATCTGATGTGGGGTTGCACCCTGTTCGAGAAGCATCGTTTCAACCGGAAGTATCTGTCCGACCGTGAACTACTGGGTCCGGTGACCGCCGAGGGATCACTCATCCCGGTCTGCGAGGCAGGGACCGACATCATTTCAGAAGGAAATGCCACATTTCTCTTTACATCGGACATCGAGGACCATGCCATCCAGGACATCCGTGGAGCCGAGAGGTCCATCGACCTGGAATGCGGTGTCCTGAGCCGTGGGAGGATATCGAGGGAACTGGCCGATGCGGCCAACCGTGGTGTCCGTGTCAGGATCCTCACCGGAACGTACGGTTTTGGCAGGACCGCCGGTGTCAGGGACGTGGTTTCGGCAGGAGGATGTTCCATACCGTTCGATTCCACCCTTCACGCGGCATTCTCCGTCAAGAATAGGGCGCGTCTCGGTCGGAGGTTCATGGTCATAGATGATTCCGTGTCGTACATGGATTCGGGAATCCGTCTGGAAGGGCCCGTCTCCTCCCGTCTCGGGTACAGGTTCGAGGCGGATTGGACCTACTCTTCGGGAGATGTGCCGGTGGAACATGCGACCTCCGCCCCTGCAGGGGATTGCGCGGTACAGGTTGTTTCAGGAGGTCCGGACTGTCCGGAGGGATCCCCTGTGCAGTCGATGTATCAGTTCATGGCATCATCATCCGCCGAGACAATCATCATAGCGACCCCGTTCCTGGTGCCCGATGAGGAGTTCCATCGGATTTTGAAACTGATGTCCCTTTCCGGAACACAGGTCAGCATGGTCTTCCCCCGTCACGGCATCAGGTGGTATCAGTACAGGAATACGATGACTGCCACAAAGTCACTTCTCGAATGCGGAGTCAAGGTGTATTTCACCGAAGAGGACGTACGCAGCACCATGGTTGTCTCGGATGGACATCTTTGCGCGACATCCCCGTTGCCCCTGTCCATGGTCATGATGGATTCCGATTTCTCGATAAACCTGGTTGTGGAATCCGAGGATCTGTCGGGGTCGATCGTCGAGTCCATCGGGGATATGATGGGGTCTTCAAACGAGTACACTCTCGAATGTTATGAGTCCCGCACGATATGGGACCGTGTGGTGTTCTTCACTGCCCGCATGTTCATGTTCATGAACTGACCCGTCAGTAATAATTGTTAATATCTAGGAGGTGCATCCCACTCTTATGTATTGTCCAAATTGTGGGGCTCCAGGTCTGGATGATCGTGCGGTTTTCTGTCCCAAGTGTGGAGTCCAGATACAACCATTCAAAAGTTCCATCGCCGACACAGGCAGCATAGGATGGTGTATACTGGGATTCCTGATCCCCATCGTGGGTTTGATACTGTACTTGGTATGGAAGGATGAGAAGCCCGTTTCCGCCAAACAGGCAGGACTGGGAGCATTGGCCTCCGTCTGTCTGGGGGTCGTGGCGTACATCGTACTATTCGTGATGATGTTCAGCATGTGAGTCGAATCCCATTTTCCTGGAGAATCCGTTTCCAGGACAACCTCTTTCCAAAACTTTATAAATAATACTTTATTAACATCGCTCCACAGGTGTTCAAATGGTAGATTTCAAAGCTATCGTCAATGATGTGAAGACCGGCAAATCCTACAACA
>JAGBGN010000018.1 GCA_017935945.1 Candidatus Methanomethylophilaceae archaeon
CTATGAATCCACAGTAGTCTGAGAACGAGAAGTCATCTGTCGTATCGAGTATGAAATCGTAATCACCATCGTGATCGTTTCTCCCGGTGGATCTGGATCCGAACAGATGTACGGCGGTGACGTTATGGTGTTCCGCTATAGGCGCTACTATCGATGCCATCTCATCGATGAAGACGGCTATAAAACATGCCATATGATCGTACCCCAGTATTCTCTTAAACGCATAACGGCACACAACCACGACAAAATACGTACTTTACAAGAGAGCCTTGACAGAAAGGTAAACTTGACCGATTGGTGTGCATCCCTAGAAATCGCCTCGATACACGCAGGAATCTGAGAGAATTCACGATGGGTGATGAAGAAGGTAGCTCCCCTCACCGATACCCAAATACTAGCAATCGAGAACGTGACGTTGTTGTCACCACAAGCGGGTCGAACCCATCAGAAATGACGATAAGAAAAATAGAGGCCGGAGCCCCATGTTTCACTCAGAGCGCACCGCAGCCCTTGGCTGCACCTATGCACTCCTCGCATCCGCACTCCTCGATCCTGGGGAGTCCGGACTCCAGGAGTTTCAGGACCTTGTCGAGGCACTCGGCCATGGTCCTCTTGACCATGTCGATGTCCACGACCTCGTCCTTCCAGGAGTCGTAATCGGTGATCGTGGCGAGACTGCAGTAGCACATACCGAGCTCGCCTGCGAGCTGGCATTCGGGGACGACGGTCATACCGATGATGTCGGCAAACTGCCTGAACATGTAGCTCTCGGCCCTGGTGGAGAACCTGGGACCCTCGATGCACACGTACCTTCCACCCATGTGGTAGGGGATTCCCATCTCCTTGGCGACACCCTCGAAGACACCGTTGAGGTAGTTGCAGAAAGGTTCTGGAAGTGCGATATGGACGATCCTGTCATCGAAGTAGGTGTAGTCACGTCCCTTGGTGAAATCCACGAACTGATCTACGATCACCAGGTCACCGACGGCATACTCCTCCTGAAGGGATCCGACGGCGCATGCGGATATGACGTACTTGCATCCCAGCTCCTTAAGTGCCCACATGTTGGCCTTGTAGGGGACCTTGTGGGGAGGATAGGGGGTGGTGGTTCCATGACGGTGAAGGAAAGCGACCTCGACACCTGCGATCCTACCTACGAGGATCTTGTCGGAGGGTTTCCCATAAGGTGTGTCGGGGAAGACCTCCTCGATGAGTTCGAATGTATCGGGGTTGTAGATTCCCGTTCCGCCGATGATTGCGATCTTGGGCATGAACGGCTGAACGGGATTGTTTTATAAGAATATTGGACACGTCGGATCAGCGGATCCTGCGGATAGCCTCATACGGGGTCACATGCAACGCCAGTTCGGCCTCTTCCTCGGTCATTCCCGCACCGAGCGCCACAGTCAGTGCCGCGGCCTCGTCCATGAGGTTCTCGGGTGCATGGGTGTCCGAATCGATGACCATCTTGGCACCTACCCTGCGGGCCATGTTGACGACGTGGCCGTTGGTGATGTTGTGGCCTGCCCTCCCGGTGACCTCCAGGATGACATCGTTGTCCACCGCGATCTGTGCCTCCTCCTCGGTGATGAAACCGGGATGTGCGAGGATGTCGATCTCGGGGTTCTCCACGGATGCGCGGTTGGTCCCGGGTGCAACGGGTTCGGTGACCGTCTCGCCATGGACCACGATCCACTCGGCTCCGAACCTGCGGGCCATGTCGGCCACCTTGCCGATCTTGGAAGGGGGGACGTGGGTGATCTCCACACCCGGGATGACCTGGATGTAGTCCTCGCAGAGTTCTACAGCCTTGACGACGTTCGTGACGACCCATTCGACGTTGGTCATGTCCACATGGTCGGTCAGGGCTATGACGTCATGACCAAGGACCATCGCCCTGCGGACGAGCTCCGCCGGAATCAACTCACCGTCGCTGTAGACTGTGTGGGTGTGGAGGTCCGCCCTCATTGTGCCCTCTCCGATAGCTTCTCGTAGACCTTCTCCATGGAGAGTCCGGTCTTCTCGACCGCCACGAGGGAGTGATAGATCAGATCCGCCAATTCCCAGGCCATCTCGTCCTCGTCCTTGTCCTTGATGGCAAGGGCGAACTCACCGGCCTCCTCGATGATCTTCTTGCACATGCGTGTCTCGTCGTTGAACAGCTTGCATGTGTAGCTTCCCTCCTCGGGGTTCTCATGCCTGTCCTTGATGACCCTCATCAGGTCGGGGATTATGGCCATTGTCTGCTCCGTACCACCGTAGACGACCCTGTTGAAACATGAGGGCGTTCCAGTGTGGCAGGCGACACCTGTCTGCTCCACCCTGACCAGGAGGGTGTCCGCATCGCAGTCGGTCTGTATGGACTTGATCTTCTGGACATGTCCGGACTCCTCACCCTTCTTCCAGAGCTTCTGCCTGCTCCTGGACCAGAAGTGGGTGTATCCGGTGCTGTGCATGAGGTCCACAGCCTCCTGGTTCGCCCAGGCGACCATGAGGACCTCGTTCGTGAGCCAGTCCTGGACCACGACGGTTATGAGTCCGTTGTCATCGAACTTGAGGTCGGTCATCTTACGTTGATCCCCCTGTCCCTGAGGTACTCCTTGACACCGCCGACGGTGCAGTCACCGTAGTGGAAGATGGAAGCGGCGAGTGCGGCAGAGACCCTGGTCTGTGCGAAGACCTCGTAGATGTGCTCCATGGAACCGCATCCACCGGAAGCGATGACGGGAATGTCGACTGCATCGGCGATCGCGCCGGTGGGTACGATGTCGTAACCGGTCTTGACCCCGTCTGCATCCATCGATGTGAACAGGATCTCGCCTGCACCGAGGTCCTGGACCTCCTGTGCCCACTCGACCACGTCGAGTCCGGTGAACTTGGTACCGCCGTGTGTGACGACCTCCCACTTGTCCCCCTTCTTCTTACCATCGATGGCGACGACGACGCACTGCTTTCCGAAGCTGTCGGCGCACTCGGTGATCATCTCGGGGTTTGTGACGGCTGCCGAGTTTATGGAGACCTTATCCGCACCGGCGTTGAGGGCGTCCCTCATGTCCTGCACGGTCCTGATACCTCCACCCACCGTGAGGGGCACGAAGAGCTTGCTGGCGGTCTCGGAAACCGCGTTGAGCATGGTCTTCCTCTCCTCGAGGGATGCGGAGATGTCCAGGAATGTGATCTCGTCAGCACCCTGTTTCTCATACTCCATGGCGAGCTCAGGGGGGTTGCCCACGTCCCTGAGACCCACGAAGTTGATTCCTTTCACTACCTTTCCGTTCTTAACATCGAGACAAGGGATGATTCTCTTGGTGAGCATGATATCATATCCTGAGTTCTGCACGATCCTTCGTGCTGATTTCCGTCTCCCTGACCTTCACGGCCCCGTTCAGGGCCTTTCCCATAGACTTGAAACCCGCCTCTATTATGTGGTGGTCATCGAAACCACGCACCTTCAGGATGTGGAGGGTTATACCTGCAGACATGGCGAAACTCCTCATGAAGTGCAGGTAGATCGGATCCGGGCAATCGACGTCGACGTATGGCCTGTCGACCAGGTCCAAGGACGTGGTGACCATCGCATCGTCCATGACGACCGTCGATGTGGCCATCCTCTCTATGGGCCTACCGTCCATGGCCTGGGAGAATGCGGTTCCCAGCGTTATCGCCACATCCTCGATGATGTGGTGATCGTTGTCCCCGTGCGCAGACATCTTGATGTCGAACGAAGCGTACCTCGCCAGAGTCTCAACCATGTGCTTCAGGAACTGGATGTCGCAGTCGACATCGAACCTCCCCGTACCGTCTATGTCGAGTTCCACGGAGATCTGTGTCTCCCTTGTGGAACGCTCGACCTTTGCTGCCCTGTTGGTCATGGATACCATCCGACCGTAGGACTGTACATTTAATAAAAGATTACTGGACCCGGGCCCCGTCGTCATGGACCGTGCATTACATGTGCATGTTGCATCCCACCACTTCACTTCGCTAAAGCATCGCAGGTGCTCGGACGTCTGCTGGGGTTCCAGCGTGGGGATTCGATGGCGTTGACGTTCACATCCCTCGCCAGGAACTCACCGCTATCGTTGGCGATAGCGATCGCGGCCTTCCCTGACCAGCCCCTGATCTCACTGGCCCTGGTCATAGGTCCACTCATAGAGCTGCCCATACTGTCGCTGATATCATGGATCCTCAACAGGATGCCCTACAATGGAACACGTCCCGGTAACATCGGCACCCGGTACGAGCAGGAAGGTCCGTGAATCACGCGTCGTCCAGGTAGATGATGGAGAGCCTGGGACACTCGGCACAGACGCCGAGATCACTGCCGTAACCCTCGAAGACGTACAGTGCCTTGAGCAGACCGCTGTCCTTGACGAAACCGCATATCCTGCACAGGACCTCGGTCACGTCCTCACCCGCCACCACACTCTCGGCGGATTTGGAGATCATATCGTAGAAATCATCCCTGTATGCGCTCTTATCTATGAGGTTGTTACCGCCTCTGAGTCCCTTGAGGTACTGGGAGATGGCGGCGCTGGTCACATTGAAAAGACGTGCGACCTGTACCTGAGTCATCCCATGGGTCTTCACGAGTTCCTTGGCGAGGGCCCCACGGGCGGTCGGCAATATATGCGTGACAATGAGTTCACAGGGGAGCTTCATCGAGATTCACCGATATCGATTCCAGAAATAAACCTTATGTTAATCAGCGTTAAGCATGCCAAGGGGTGTCCCATTCCCAGGGAGTTATGACGTTGGTGTACATCGCAAGACCCACTACGGCCCCTTCGGCACCGGCATCGGACAGGATCTCCGCATCCTTCCTGGAGGTGACACCACCTGATGCGATGACCTTACAGGGACATTTCGAGATGAAATCCCTGGCTTGTGCCTCGTCGATACCCTTCTTCTGACCCTCGACATCGACATTTGTGTTGAGGACCGCGGCCAATGGCATGTCACGTATGCGTGCGAACATATCATCCACGGAGATCGCAGCGGACTCCTGCCAACCTTTGATGGCGATCTCACCGCCCTTGGTGTCCATCGAGAGGACTATCCTACCGGGATGACGGTCAGAAACCTCCTCCAACCACTCGGGCTCCTTCACGGCCTTGGTTCCGACGACCACACGGTCCGCACCGGCAGAGATGAGCTCATCGATGGTATCGACATCCCTGATGCCTCCACCGACCTCCGCTGGAACACCGTACTCCCTGATGATCTGCTTGAAGATCGGCACGTTGTTCTCCTTTCCGAACGCTCCATCCAGATCCACCAGGTGGAGATAGGGTGCACCGCGTGCCACCCACATGCCCGCTACCTCCATGGGGTCGGGCATGACGATCTGCTGGCTTCCAGGCACTCCACCGACGAGCTGGACCACCTGGTGGTCGAGTACATCTACTGCTGGGATAACTCTCATGCTTGTTCCTCCGCGAATGCTATGAAGTTCTCCAGGAACCTCCTTCCGGACAGACTGCTCTTCTCCGGATGGAACTGGGTACCATATGCGTTGTACCTCCTGAAGAACGAGGGGAATGTTGTTCCCTCGTACTCGGTTGTACCTATGGTCATCCCGGGATCGACTGGTGAACCGTGGAAAGAGTGGACGAAATAGAAGTTGTTGTCGACGACGCCCTCCATGAGCGGGTCGTCGCTGTCGACCTGGTTCCAACCCATGTGCGGGACGACCTTGGCTTCCAGGGGGACGACACGTCCCCCGATGAGACCGAGTCCCGGGGATTTTCCCTCGTCGGAACCTTCGAACATAATCTGCATACCTATGCACACGCCGAGAGCGGGAACGCCCGCCTCCAACCTGGACAGGATCATCTCACGGTGGGGGAGGAGCCTCCCCATCGTCTTGTCGAATGCACCGACACCTGGGAACACCATGCACTCGGCATCGGCCAGTTCGGACATGTCCGTGATGACGGATACCTCGGCGCCACAGTTCTCCAAGGACCTGCGTATGGAATACAGGTTACCGACACCGTAATCGGTCAATGTAACCTTCAACGGCATTCGGAGATCACCTCTTCGGCCTTCTCGAGAAGGAAACTGTTGAACTCGGAAGTACCGATCGTCGTCCTCACACAGTTCTCCGTCCTCCTCTTGGAACCGAAGTCACGGATCAAGACGCCGCGCTCCTTGAGACCCTTGACGAGCACATCGTGGTCTATCGGTGAGCGGGCGAGTATGAAATTGGAATCGGATGGGAACGTCTCGAAACCGAGTTTCCTGAGCCCTGCATCCAGTACGGGCCTCTCCTTGTTCACCATCTCCACACTGCGCCTGATGAAATCCTGGTCCTTGACGGCTGCGATGGCCGCACCCTCGCTCACCATGTTGAGGGAGTAGGGGATCTTGACGCACATCATCATGTCGGCCAGGTTCCTGTTGGCGACCGCGTACCCCACACGGAGTGCCGCCATGGCGTATGCTTTGGAGAATGTCCTGAGCACCACCAGGTTATCGAATTCGTTGACGCGGCGGACCATGGAATCGGAGGCATACTCACCGTAAGCCTCATCCACGACGACTATGCCCTCGAACCTGGAGAGTATCTCCTCCAGGTCCTTGGTCCTGAAGCAGTTACCGGTGGGGTTGTTGGGGGACGGCATGATCGCCACCTTGGCATCCTGCCTCACCATCGCATCGACATCCAGTTGGAAATCCTCTGTGAGGTCGACCTCTATGGCCTTCCCACCGTTGCATTTGACGAAGTAATCGTAAAGGGAGTACGAGGGTACGGGGACGACGCTGTTGTCTCCCCAGTTGGTGAACGTCTTGAATGTGACATCCAGGAGCTCATCGGAGCCGTTACCGGCGATGAAGTTGTCGGCCTCCAGATCGTACAGCTCTCCAAGAGCCTCCCTGAGGCCATCGGAATACGTGTTGGGATAGCCGTTGAGGTCCCACTTCCCCTCCGACAGGTACTTGGATGCAGCGGGGTTGGAACCGAGTACGTTGGTGTTTGTGTCCAGCCTGAGCTCGCCGGAGAGCTTGGGATTGTAGTACTTCGAGAATCCCTTGGTCGTCTCCCTCATGACGTTACGGGTCATCTCCATCAGTTCACCAGCCTCTCGATGGGCGTGGTCAGGATTCCCCTGGCTCCGATCTTCTTAAGCTCGTTGATGGTGTGGAAAACCTTGTCAGAATCGACGACAGCATGGACTGCGACGAAATCCGCATTGCCCGCGACCTCCAGGATCGTGGGTCCGTCCATACCGGGTATGATGGCCTCGGCCTCGGCGAGCTTGTCACGGGGGATGTTCGCCATGAGGTACTTCTTCTCCTCGGCGATGATGACACTCTTGATCGAATCGACGATCTCCTGGATCTTGACGGAATGCTCGGCGAGCGCGGACTCCGATGTTATGACCGCCGCCTGTGACTCGACGATGGTTCCGACCTCCCTGAGACGGTTCATCTTGAGCGTGGAACCGGTGGACACGAGGTCCACGATGTAATCGGATATTCCGAGGTACGGCATGATCTCCGCCGCACCGGTGACGACGATGACGCTGACATCCTTCCCCATGGACTCGAAGTACCTCTTGGTGAGGTTGGGGAACGACGTGGCGATACGACTTCCATCCTTAATCTGGGATGCATCGGTGATACCCGACTCCTCGGGAACGGCCACGGAGAGGTGACAGTATCCGAACTCGAGGTTCAAGGCGTTGACGAGCTCATGACCAGATTCGGCCAGTTCATCGAGACCGGTTATACCCATGTCTATGGCACCGGCTGCTATGAATCCGGGGATGTCCTGTGCACGTACAAACATCACCTCCAGATCCTGGTTGGCCACCTTCACATAGAGCTTCCTACCGATATCCTCGCCGAGATCCAATCCCGACTTCCTTAGAAGCTCTATCGTTCTCTCGTTCAACCTTCCCTTGTTCGGAACACCAAGTCTTAGCGTCATCTGAGTCCTCGCCCGTTCGTATATTAGAACTGTTATTAAACTGTCGGTCATCGAAGGCCGACCTGCCATCCTGTTATATACGGTCCAATCGGATTCCAATCCATGGACCTGGGTCAATTCATCGAGAAACTGTCATCTGAGATGGGCGTGGTTCGCGTAGAGGTGCTACCAGATGGTCTGATGGATGAGATCGTCACGGAGGAGTCCACGGTCGAGGCTGCAGGGGGCATGAAGGTCGTCAACACCGGATTGGATGATTGTCTGAAACGTGATATTCGCCTGTGCGTCTTCACCGACCCCGACTTCATCATGCCGGACTGTCCCACGATGAACATGCTGGATGCCGATGGGAACGTGATCGGTCACGACTTACCACAGAGCATGATCGAGGAGTATTGCCAGAGGGACGATGTCATGTTCCTTTCGGATGACTTCATCATCTAATCCAACGCAGACATTTGCGGAGATGCATCCATGGTCATGCTTCCGATCAGATACCGTGGAACCGATGACTGGATCCAGGAGGAATGGGATGCAGTACTCTGGTATTC
>JAGBGN010000019.1 GCA_017935945.1 Candidatus Methanomethylophilaceae archaeon
AGGCGAGTACGGGACATGCGGTCACGGTTGCATCTACTGCTACGCCGACAGGCCCTCGGAGAGGGCCAGGTTCAGCCGCCTGTACGATCCGGAAGCGGAGATGCTCTGGGGAAGGGTGGCCGAAGGGGACACCGTGGTGGAGCTGTCCGACAGCGGCAGGTCCATGCTGGACCTGGAGTACCACAGTTGAAATACCACGTGTCGATGGGATGACCATGGATGCAGTGTCCGTGGTTCTGATAGCAGTGGGTCTAGCGATGGATGCCTTCGCGGTGGCACTCTGCAAGGGCACAGCATCGAGGAGGGGTGTGACCCTCCGGGGGATGCTCGTCGTCGGGCTGTGGTTCGGTTCGTTCCAGGCCATCATGCCCGTGATCGGTTACCTCCTCGGGTCGTCCTTCCACGAGCTGATATCCGGCGTGGACTACTGGGTGGCCTCCATACTCCTGATGATCATAGGTGCCAACATGGCCAGGGAGGCTCTGTCCGGTGACGAGGATGCGGTTGACGATGACATCGGCGCACGTGCGATGCTGCCGTTGGCCGTCGCCACCAGCATAGATGCACTGGCAGTGGGGGTGTCCCTGTCCATGGAGGGTTCCGGTATAATCGTCCCCGCCATGGTCATAGGTCTGATAACGATGGGTCTCTCGATGGCCGGTGTGTGGATCGGCGGCCGCTTCGGCGACAGGTTCGGGAACAGGGCCGAACTGGTCGGCGGTGCGATACTGGTCCTGATGGGGCTGAGGATCCTCTCAGACGGTCTCGGGCTCTTCTGAGTCCTCGTGCTTCAGCAGGAGGTACTCGGTGACGTATCCGTTGACCGCTTCCGGCAGGTCGGCGATGCACTCGTCGTTCTTTATCGAGAGTATGCCCTGGAGCATGGTGGGGTCGCGGACACAGGAGACTATCTCCTCGAAGTGGTCCTCGAGGACGGACATGTTCTCATCGTTCCACTGGAGCATGATGGCCTCCGCATCGGCGTCGGTCATCTCCGCGGTGTATGCGACCAGGTACAGCTTGACCAGATGGTAGAGGTAGCACTCGTAGTCGTCATCGTCCTCGTAGGTCTCCTCGTCGAAACCGACCTGGTTGAGGAACCTCTCGATGGTGACGATGGTCTCCCTGTAGTCGCGGGTGTACTCGATGATCCTCCTGAAGATCCTGGGGACGATGTCGGTGAAGAGGTCGTCCTCCACACCCATGTGCATGTCCCTGAGCTTGGTCATGTAGATGCGGTAGAGGGTGGAGTACACGATCGCCCTGCAGGAGTCGCCGATGCACTCGTAGATCTCCCTGCTGATCCTGTCGATGTACCTCTGGTAGTCGAACTCGATGAACTCGACCTCCTTGTAGATGATCAGGTCGGCGATGGCGTCGCAGATCAGGCACACGTAGGCGTCGATGTCGTTGAACGTGTCCAGGAGGGAGAGTCCGGTCTTCCAGTCGTTGTGGGCCTTGCCGTCCTCGCCCATGTGGGCGTAGACGCATCCGCGGGTGAACATGAGGTCGGGGGTCTCCCCGTTCTCCTCTATGAGCTCCTCGACCTTCTCCAGGGCGCGCGGAGCGTTGTCGGTGGCCAGGTCGAGTACGGTGACTATGGCATCGCCGAGGGGGCGGTCGGACATCATGGAAGTCAGGTCCGACCTTGATGCGTAGTTGTTCTTGCCACAACTCTGGCAGGTGTAGACGCCGACTCCGGTGGTGGTGTTCAGGACACCTCCACAGTAGGGGCACAACAACGTTCCGGAGAACATGTACGTTGGATTCAGTACAGGGTATTTTATGATTCGCCATGGAATTAATGTGGGAGGGTAATTTGTTAAGTGTCCAGCGTTACGTGGGGTCGGGCCCTATAATATAGATATTATAAGGGACGGGAAGGGGATCGATGCATGAGTGATGTCGATCACCCCGGGTTTTCATGCATGGTTTTGGATATGTGACGATTCCATCTGATTCGGCTTCCGAAGGGGATTTTGAGCAATTGTCTCTATGATTAACAAGTATACGAACAAACAGAGGGGACTCCTCGCCGTCATCATGGCAATGGTCATGGTGTTCGCCGGTG
>JAGBGN010000020.1 GCA_017935945.1 Candidatus Methanomethylophilaceae archaeon
AGTTCATCACAATCGACGGACTGTGATTCACTCCACGGGTACGAACTCGGACTTGGGCTCACCACAGACGGGACAGATCCAGTCATCGGGGAGATCGGCGAAGGGGACTCCCTTCTCCTCCTCGTCGTACACATAGCCACAGAGGGGACACCTGTACTTCATGAGCTTTCCAAATCTGATGGTTGTATAAATCTGATTCTGAAAGATGCACCGGACGTCCACCCGGACGATCCGCATAACGGGATGTAAAGGGTTTACCGCCACGAGGGCGTAATTCGTTTACAGGAAGGTTATTCAATCCTTGCGGCAACAACCACAGTCGCATTCCTCTTCGTCATCCATGTTCTTCATGGAACATGCACCGCATCCGTTGCAACCGCAGCTGGGCTTTCCGAGCCTCTTGTTGCGGATGACAACGTACAATGCGACGGCGATTACGATGACGATGATTCCTCCGACTATCAGATTTCCATTCATTGGGAATCACCTATTGCCTTACCACCGTTCTGATGGAACGGGTCCTTCATGAGCATGAAGTATGCCAGTATCACGAGTGCGACCACAGCTGCGATGAGGCTTCCGATACCGACCTCGGTTCCGAGGATTATGCTGCCGAAAGCGTAGATCATCAGTGAGACACCATATGCCAGCATACACTGGTACAACACGGCGAAGGCTGTGGACCTCCAGTTTCCGAGCTCCCTGCGCATGGCACCGATTGCCGCGAAACAGGGTGCGCATATGAGGTTGAATGCAAGGAAGCCGAGTCCTGCAGCGGGTGTGAGTGCGGCTGCGAGGACGCTTTCGAGACCCTCTCCACTCTCGCCTGCCTCGATTCCGTAGAGGACACCGAACGTTCCGACGATGTTCTCCTTGGCGATGAGACCGGTAATCGTTCCGACGGTGAGCTCCCACTCGTTGCCCCATCCAAGGGGTACGAACACCACACAGATGGCCTCTCCGATGATCTGGAGGATCGAATCGGAAGTGGCGTTGGCACCGATGTAGTTAAAGGATGTGTCGAAACTCATGAGGAACCACAGGACGACACAGGACAGCAGGATGATCGTTCCTGCATTCTTGACGAACGCCCATCCCCTGTCGATGACCGCCTTCAGGACGTTGATGACGGAGGGCACATGGTACGGGGGAAGCTCCATGATGAAGGGCGTGGGTGTTCCGGACAGGGACTTCCACTTCTTCAGGATGATACCGGACACGAGGACGCACACGACACCGAGGACGTATGAAAATATCGCGACGAGTCCGTTTCCACCGAACAGCGCTCCGGCGATCATGGCGATGACGGGGAGCTTCGCTCCGCAGGGGATGAACGTGACGGTCATGGCGGTGATGCGTCTGTCCCTCTCACTCTCGATCGTCCTGGAGGCCATGATTCCGGGGACACCGCAACCGGTACCTACGAGGACGGGGATGAAGGACTTGCCTGAAAGGCCGAAGAACCTGAAAACACGGTCCATGATGAAGGCGACCCTCGCCATGTAACCGACATCCTCCAGAATGCACATTCCAAGGAACAGTATCAGCATCTGTGGCAGGAATCCTATGACGGCTCCCACTCCGGACATGATTCCATCGACCAGCAATCCCTGGAGGATGGGGTTGACACCGTTCTCGTCACACCATGCGTTGGCAGATTCTATGAGGCCTCCGATGAACTCGTTCAACCAATCGGTACAGTACGTTCCGATTCCGACGATATCGCCATATCCAATGATACCGAGGAACAGTACACCGAGAACTCCGATGAATATCGGGATTCCAAGGATCCTGTGTGTCACGATCCTGTCGACCTTGTCCGAGAACGAATCCTCGTGGTTCTTCTTGGATTTCTTGACATTACCGTCAATAATGCCGGAAATCGCATTGTACCTTGCATCGGCAATTATAGAATCTGCATCGTCATCAAGGTCCTTCTCGAGTGCCGATACCTCGTCGGCGATGCCCGACTTCACATCGGGATACTCCTCCGACAGAGTGACGTCACCCTCGACCATCTTGACTGCGTACCACCTGATACTCTGATCGGGAACCTTTCCCTTGAGCGCGGATTCGGCGATCGAAATCGACGCCTCCACCCTCTCACCGAGAGGTACCGGTTCAGATACGGCCTTGTTGTCGATGGCCTTTCCGACCTCGCCAACCAGTTCATCGATACCTATGCCCTTCAGAGCGGACACCGGGACGACGGGGCATCCCAGTTTCTTGGACAGGCCCTTCACGTCTATGCTGTCGCCCTGTTTCTCGACGATATCCATCATGTTGAGTGCGACGACGGTAGGTATTCCCGTATCCAGGATCTGGAGGGTGAGGTAGAGGTTCCTCTCCAGGTTGGTCGCATCGACTATATTCAGGACCGCATCGGGACGCTCCTCCACGAGGAAGTTCCTCGACACAATCTCCTCAGGGGTGTAAGGTGAAAGCGAATACACACCGGGAAGGTCCACGAGCTCGAGGTCATCGGTACCACGTATCCTGCCGACCTTCTTGTCAATGGTGACACCTGGCCAGTTACCGACACGCTGGTTGGAACCGGTCAGTTTGTTGAACATCATGGTCTTACCACAATTGGGGTTTCCGACCAATGCTATTGTAAAAGTCATGTCTCTCTCCTCTTGGTCCATAGCTCACGCTGA
>JAGBGN010000021.1 GCA_017935945.1 Candidatus Methanomethylophilaceae archaeon
AGGATGGATGCCCCGCGCATCATGTCGAAGGATGTCCTAGATCCCATCTACCCCAACCCCCGTGTCTCCGCAGACCTGACCCTCAGGGCCAAGGGGTACAAGGAGCGTCTGGAGGAGCTGTCCGAGGAGCTCGGCATCCTCCAGCAGAAGCTGGCGGCGTCCGACCGCGCTCTGGTATTGGTGTTCGAGGGCCGCGATGCCGCCGGGAAGGGCGGGAGCATAAGGCGCGTGACACGTGCGCTGAACCCCCGCGGGTACCGTGCGGTCCCCGTGGCGGCACCGGTGGGTGACGAGAGGGTCCACACATACCTGTGGAGGTTCGCCAGGTCCATGCCCAAGCGCGGTAACACGGTGATATTCGACAGGTCCTGGTACGGGCGCATGATGGTCGAACTCATAGAGGGGTTCTGCACACAGGAGGAGTACAACCGTTCCGCATCCGAGATCAACGGTTTCGAGCGCTCCATCGTCGAATCAGGGGGCATCGTCATCAAGTTCTGGATGGAGATCAGCAAGGACGAGCAGCTCAGGAGGTTCGAGGCCAGGCGCGACAATCCCCTCAAGAGGTGGAAGATCACCGACGAGGACTGGCGCAACAGGGACAAGTGGGATGCCTACGAGACGCATGTCGACACCATGCTGTCGACGACCAACACCCCGTGGGCACCATGGGTCGTGGTGGAGTCCGAGGACAAGAAATACGGTAGGATAAAGGTCCTCGAGACCATAGTATCCACCCTCCGCAGGGAGTTGGACTGAATACCGGTCCATCTCCCCCACCTTTCCGATTCGTCAATCGACGGTTGCAAGATTCGACAATATTATATACGGACTCTCGGTTGACCAACCAATGGTAGAGGAGTTCAAACTCAGGATCGCCGGAGACATAACACTGTCATCCGATCCCGGGAAGGCCATAAGGAAATGGAGGGAGGAGTTCGGCCTCTCGCAGCATCAGCTGGCGGAGGAGATGGGTGTTTCCCACTCGGTCGTCAGCGATTACGAGTCGGGCAGGAGGAAATCCCCCGGTGTGACGGTCGTCAGGAAGATCGTCGACGCCTTCATCGAACTCGATATACAGAACGGATCGCCCACGATCACGAAGTACAATCCGGATGTGAAGATGGACTGCGTGATTGCCATGGGCGAGTACCCCAGCGGTGTCGATGCGGACACGTTCATCGCCACCATCACTGGGAACAACCTGAACCCCGACAGGACACCGTCGAAGACCATCTACGGCTACACGGTCGTGGACTCGGTCAAGGCGATCCTGAGCCTGGGTTCGGAGGATTATCTGAAGATCTACGGATGGAACATCGAGAGGGCGCTGGTATTCACCAACGTCCACTTCGGTCGTTCGCCGATGGTCGCCATCAGGGCACACCCGCTGACGCCCGCGATGGTGGTGTACCAGTCACCCGACCAGACGGACCCGCTCGCAGTGAAGCTGGCACGTCTCGAGGGCATACCTCTGGTCACCACGCAGCTGGAGTTGGAGGACCTGGTGTCCCGCATGGAATCCCTCAAGGAGAGGATATGATGGATGTTGGAATCGTAAGTTACGGAGCATATGTTCCCAGATACAGGATCAAACCCGAGGAGATCGGTAAGATCTGGGGTGTAGATGGGAAGGGGATGGGAAAGGGTCTGATGATCTATCAGAAATCCGTGCCTTCTCCTGATGAGGACGTCGTGACCATCGCGACAGAGGCCGCCAGGTACATGATGGCGAGGGTCCCCGAGGTCAACCCCCAGGACATCGGCGCCATATACGTGGGATCGGAGTCCCACCCCTATGCGGTCAAGCCCACCTCCACCATCGTCGCGGAGGCCATCGAGGCTACGCCCGCGATGACCGCAGCGGACATGGAGTTCGCATGCAAGGCGGGAACCGCAGGCATCCAGGCATGCATGGGTCTCGTGGGATCCGGCATGGTCAAGTACGGAGTCGCGATCGGAGCCGACACATCCCAGGGAGCGCCCGGGGATGCACTCGAGTACTCCGCATCCGCAGGCGGAGCGGCATACCTGATCGGAACCGAGAAGGTCATCGCCAAGATCAACAAGACACTCAGTTTCACAACGGACACCCCCGACTTCTGGAGGAGGGAGGGACAGCCCTACCCCCTGCACGGAGGAAGGTTCACCGGTGAGCCCGCATACTTCAGGCACATCACCTCCGCAGCGAAGATGATGTTCGAGGCCATGGGCACCACCGCACAGGACTACAAGTACGCGGTGTTCCACCAGCCCAACGGCAAGTTCCCCACAAGGGTCGCCGGACAGCTCGGATTCGCACCCGAGCAGATCGAGTACGGACTCCTCACACCCAACATCGGCAACACCTACAGCGGTGCGGTCCCCCTCGGACTCGCGAACGTCCTGGACCACGCCGAGCCCGGTGACAGGATATTCGTCACCTCCTACGGATCCGGAGCGGGAAGCGATGCGTTCGACATCACCGTCACCGACGAGATCCTCAACTACAAGAGGGACAACGCACCCGTACTGGAGAAGGTCATGGCCGACCCCGTGTACATCGACTACGGAATGTATGCCAAGTTCAAGGGCAAGATCATCATGTCGGAGTGATTCAGATGAGGGATGTAGCAATCATAGGTGTAGGATGCACCAAGTTCGGAGAGCTCTGGAACAAATCCTTCAGGGCATTGGGAATCGAGGCAGGAATGAAGGCGATGGAGGATGCCAACCTCTCCGGTAGCGAGGTCGACGGTATCTTCATCGGAAACATGTCCGCAGGCCGTTTCATCAACCAGCAGCACATCGATGCACTCATCGCAGACTATTCCGGTATGGCAACCCACCACATACCCGCAACCAGGGTCGAGGCAGGGGGAGCATCCGGAGGAGTCGCATTCAGGCAGGCCGTCATGGCCGTCGCATCCGGTATGAACGATGTCGTCCTCGTCGGCGGAGCCGAGAAGATGACCGATCTCGACGATGCATCCATCAACTCCGTCATGGACGCGACAGCGGATGCAGACTGGGAGGCCGGAATGGGAGTCACCTTCGCAAGCCTCCACGCGATGATCGCACAGAGGATGATCCACGACGGTATCGCGACCCGCGAGGAGATCGCATCCTTCGCCGTCAACAGCCACTTCCACGGTGCACTCAACCCCAACGCACAGTTCAGGAAGGCAGTCCCCATCGAGACCGTCCTCAAGTCCGGTCCCGTGGCGACCCCCCTCGGAATGTTCGACTGCGCACCCATCTCCGACGGAGCGGCCTCACTGGTCCTCTGTCCTCTCGAGGATGCGAAGAAGTACACCGACTCCTACGTCAAGGTTTCCGCCGTGACACAGGCATCCGACACCCTGGCACTCGCACAGAGGCCCGACATCACATCCTACGGTGCAACCGTCGCAGCAGCGGAGAGGGCCTACAAGCAGGTCGGAATCACCGCAGCAGACATCAGCGTCGCAGAGGTCCACGATGTCTACACCGTCGCAGGAATCATGGCCCTCCAGGACCTCGGATTCTACAAGAGGGGAGAGGCAGGAAAGGCGGTCCTCGAGGGACAGTGCCAGCTCGGAGGATCCGGAGTGACCATCAACACATCCGGAGGACTCAAGGCACGCGGTCACCCCATCGGTGCCACCGGAGTCGCCCAGGTCGCAGAGATCGTGGAGCAGCTCAGGGGATCCGCCGACAAGAGGCAGGTCGAGAACGCCAAGTACGGACTGGCCCAGAGCTCCGGAGGAATGGGTTCCGCGGTCACCGTCAGCATCATGGAGGCGATCTGATGTCATCAGTAGCAAGGGAGTGGAGGGAGATCCCCGGCAGGTACAACCTCAAGGGAACCAAGTGCGAGAACTGCGGAAGCATATTCTTCCCCGCACGCGACTTCTGCCCCAAGTGCCGCAGGGCAGGTATCGGAAAGGTCGTGCCCTACAACGTCTGCAGGACCGGAAAGGTCTACAGCTTCTCGGTCATCCACGAGGCACCCGACTGCAACAACGCGATGAAGCCCTACGCCGTCGCAATGGTGCAGACCGATGACGGAGTGCTCGTGTCCGCACAGCTCGTGGACGTCGACCTCGACAAGATCGAGATCGGCATGCCCGTACGTGCGGTCCTCCGCAAGCTGGATGCAGACGGCGCAAGCGGTGTCATCCACTACGGTTACAAGTTCGTTCCCAACCTCTGAGTCGGGAAATCACCGTGAAACCACTTACGGCCTCCGGGCCGGTACATTTTCCCCATTCACCGTCGATCCCGGGATCGACCCCCACTTTCATCCACCCCGTGTCCCGGTTGAAATACCGTTCGCGCATCGACCGTCCATGGACAGGGTTCAACCTCTCGTCGATGTGGTGGAGGATGCGATATCCGAGTTGATCAGGGCGTTCGGACCCATGGCGGTCCATGTGATATCAGGTTCCAGGACACCATCGTACAGGGAGGTTCTCACGGGCGAGGCACTGGACGTACTTGTGTCCAGGACTATGGTGGTGCCCATGGTCGAATCCATAGGATACCACGATTTCGAACATGATGAGACGTTCACATTACTGACGGTCAGGTTGAACGACGATGTGGGTGCATCCGCTCCCGAACTCCTGAGGTTGATGAGGTACCACGGCTCCCGCAGGGGGATAGTCACGGATGGGTTCCGTTGGATACTCGTAGGTCATGGTAGGGTGAGGTCCATCGTGGACCTCAGGCCGTTCTACATCGCAACGTATGATCGGAGGGTGTTCGGCGGTACGACATACATCCCGCGCAGTGAGCTGTACTGGTTGATGGACAGGTTCGGAAGGGTCCGATGATTTTACTTTGGAAAAATCAAGTAAAACTTTTTACTTTAGAAAATTAAAGTAAAAATTTTTACTTTAAAAAAATAAAGTAAAAATATTCAAACACCCATGACACATCCATGGAGAACTTCATAGGTCGTGAGTCCGAACTCAGATTGTTGGAACGCATTTACTCTGAAGAATCGGTAAAGACCTGTATCGTAAGTGGACGTCGTCGTATAGGTAAGTCCTCACTTCTCAGGAAGTTCGCTGAAAACAGGCGCTCTATAATCGTGCAGTTCGTCAGATCGTCCGAGATTGCCAATGTCGAGATCATAAGGGAAAGCGTGAAGGATCTATTGGGATATGATGCAGAAATCAATACGTTGCATTCTGCGTTATCCTTACTGAAAGATGCATGTTCAGAGGAGAAGACCTTGTTGATATTCGATGAGGTTCCATATCTATTGGATGGAAACGACACGGCAACAACCGAGATGCAACATTTTGTGGACAGCATAAGATCTGAAACGGATTCGATGGTCGTCATGTGTGGATCTTCCGTATCATTCATGATGGAAGAGGTTCTCAAGAAGAAGCCCCTGTATGGCAGATTCGCCTTCAACATCGAGTTGAAACCGCTTTCATTGCAGGAGGTTAGGAAGTTCCATCCGAGCATATCCGATACGGACCTGATGAGGTTGTATCTGACCCTTGGTGGTGTACCTGCATATCATGAGGTCGTAGGGGACACGCCTTACGCAGATGCTGTGGACAAGTACCTAATGAACAAGTTCGCCATGATAGTGAACGACATCCCATACGGTCTATCAGAGGAACTGGGTGGCATGGCTGGTGATGCTTTCTCAATCCTGGAATCCATATCTTCGGGTCATAACACGTATGCAGCGATCATGGGAAGGACCGGATTGAATGACAACAGGTTGTCTGGTTGTCTGAAGAGGCTCTGTGGAATCCATGTGATCGAGAAGATGAATTCAGTACCAGAGGCTCGTAAATCGAACATATATGTCATATCAGACAGGTTGACATCATTCTACTTCGCCATAATCCAGAGGTACCAGGGACTCATGTCCAGCAACATCGGAGTCTATGAGAGCATACGTCCCATGCTGTACACACATCTTGGGAGGGAATTCGAATCCTTCTGCAGGGATCTTGTCACGTCCAACTATCCATGTGAAAACAGTGGTTCATGGTGGGGCCCCATACCAATCAGGGATGATTCCGGGGATATCATCAGGAACCGGGATGGAAAACCTGTGACCGAGGATGTGGACATAGATGTAACCGCAACAATCCGTATGGGGCAGAACAGGATGGATCTATTCGGTGAATGCAAATTCACGACGAAGAAGATGGGTTTCAGTGCCCTCAACAGACTCGAGGAAAGGATAGGATATCTGAATGGTAGGTACAACAACAGACTTGCACTGTTCTCCATGTCCGGGTTCGAGGATGATCTGGAGGAGTATGCGGAATCCAACGGTGTACTGCTTTTCGGTCCGGATGTACTGATGGGTCTGAGGCCTGTACCTGACCTCGATTGACAGCTGACCCAGGATACTGTGGGGCATGGTTGTTTATCCTTGGAAGCACATACAGTCCATAGGTGTGTTGTAAATGGAATATCCCACAATCGACGAGATCGCGGAGAGGATACGTGCACTGCGCGAGATGTGCGGCTTCACTGAGGAGGAGATGGCCGAGGCATCGGAGGTCGACCTCGAGGAGTACCGTGCATACGAGAGAGGTGAAAGGGACTTCAGCTTCATGTTCCTGTACAGGTGTGCCGAGAGGTTCGGCGTGGACCTCATGGAGTTGATGACCGGGAAGAACCCCCATCTCACGGATTTCGCCGTGGTCAGGGAGGGTAGCGGACTTCCCATGAAGAGCCATGAGGGATTCGACTTCTACCACCTCGCGTCCAAGTTCAAGGACAAGATCGCACAGCCGTTCCTCGTCAACGCCGAGTACCACGAGGAGGAGCAGGACAAGGAGATCCCCCTGGGAACCCACGAGGGTCAGGAGTTCGATTTCATCCTGTCCGGTAACCTCAGGTTCTCACAGGAGGGGAGGTTGGTCGACCTCGGTCCCGGTGATTCCATCTACTACGACTCCGGTAAGAAGCATGGTATGATAGCAACCTCCAAGGAGGGATGCGTCTTCCTGGCGATAGTCATGAAGAGGGACATCCAGAAGTGAATCACAGGGGTGTCGACACCCCTATCTTTTCCTTTAGAAACACCACATATTACACGGATCTTTGTATCCGTTCGATTCTTGATGATATCAGGCACGATGCACGATATCGAGATATTGAAATAGGGGCCGTCTGTGACACGTCCATGGACAGGACGCATCTTGCGGGAATCGGCGCCACGATCTGTGTCATCATATGGGGGCTCACGTTCCTATTCAGCAAGCATCTGATGGTGTTCTTCACCCCCATACAGCTGATGACGATGCGCTGTCTCATCGCATTCGCGATCCTATGGGTGGTGCATCCGAGATGGTCCTTCGACATACGCACGGAATGGATCTTCATCCTGATGGCGGTGTTCGGTAACGTCATCTACTTCAGCACTGAGAACCTGGCCCTGACGTACACGTACACCTCCGAGGTATGCATCCTCACATCCATGACATCCATGATGTCCCTCGTCCTCATGCATGTCCTGTTCAAGGATTCCGTGGGGAAGGTGCAGGTGATGGGGTTCATCATATCTCTGATAGGAGTTGTCCTCGTGGCCTTCAACGGTTCCGTCATATTGGATCTGGACCCGATAGGCGATGTTTTGGCGCTAACCTCGGCATTGTCGTGGGCCATCTACGGGGTGATGCTCAGGTGGTTCGACAAGGACTTCGATGTGATGGTCCTGACACGCAAGATGATGTTCTACGGGTTCCTGATGGGTGCCCTACTCATGATCGTCGAGGGGGAACCGTTCGAGCCATCCCATCTGATGGAACTGGATAATTTGTTCTCACTGGTGTTCCTGGGAGGGTTGGGCAGCTGCATGTGCTTCGTACTGTGGAACCGCAGTGTGAGGGTGCTCGGTGTCATCAAGTCCAACATATTCATCTATGCGATGCCGGTCGTGACGTTGATAGCAGGTCATATCGTGTTCGATGAGATCATCACGGTCATGGCTGTTGTCGGCATGGTGCTGGTGATATCCGGTATGCTGATGGCCAACGGACGTTCAAAGGGTGAGGCTGGATCTTGAACATCGCATCTCGGCTGGGTGAGGTTCGGTATTATATGAACATTCAATCATCGTCGATTTCGATGAATGCCTGGCCTCTTTCTTTGTCAAGCCATTTTATGCGTACAGATTCCTCATCGTAACCTGTATCGGGGATGTGAGATAGGATATACCATCCATGGAACCCGATGATGATTATCAATACGCATCCAAGGACCGAACACAATGTCAATATCCTCAAGGATTGTATGTACACACCTACCATGATGGACACTGCCATGATGATGCCGAGGCAGCCGAAGACGAGGTTCTTCTTAGCTTCGGTCTCGTCAACCAGGGTAACTATTCCTTTTGTTTTCTTCATCAGATGTCCACACTCCGATTTGTATCACAATTATTCCAGCTCCCATCTGGAACCTCGCTGGAACTACGATAAATGTCCATTGAGATTCGAATTTCGAATATTAAAAGATTGATATCGTAGTAATTATGTGATTAACGTCGGTAATGAACATATTCTATACGAATAATGGTAATTTTTTTTTATATCCATGTCGATTTTCATGAAGTGGGGGTATACATGAATAAGGAATGGTTCAGATTTGGAATCACAAGCATGCTGTTGTGTCTCATGACCTCGGCACTGTTCATGATAGCTGAAGCGGTCGGTCGTGATTTCTTTCCCATAGACCAGTTCAGGATCCTGAGTCCGGTGATGTTCATCCTCGCGTTCATACTGTTGGTATACGGTATCGTGATGGCGATCAGAGATGGTGATTGATTCGGACTTTCGAGGAAACATCTTCCAAACCGATTCCATCATAATTCTTCCTCAGATCCGGGAGTCATGGGCAGGGTCTTGACCGCAGCCCGTCATGCGGATTGACAGTTGATCTAGTTATCGAAGGTGATACGGCCGGTATGTCCATTGGTGGATGGGGACGATGTGATCCTGTATACGAATTCCCTATCCGACCGTTGACCGGTCTGTGTTCAAGATGTATCTACTCATCAAAACCATGTATGCCGGGCCCTCCCATGATGATCGGGAAGGGTCCGGACTTCTGATAAAAGGGATTCAAAGAAGATTCTTGCGCTGCTCCTCGGGTGACGAGGGGTGCAGGTAAGCGGGTGCGATATCGAAGACGGTCTTGCAACCCACGGTTCCCTCAGATCTCATACGGAATGCGGCCCTTGCATATGCCACGAGCACGCTGGCGGTGAATTCCGGATTGGAGTCGAGGGTTATCTTGAATTCGACGACGTGGTTCCTGTCACCATCCATGCCGGTCTTTCCGCTACGGATGACGACTCCACCATGGGGTATTCCGAGGTGGTCGCGGTTGAATTCCTCCTGATCGATGAAATGCACGATCGTGTCGTAATCCGCGAAGTAGTTGGGCATTGTCTTGATGGTATCCTCGATCGCCTGGAGGTCCGCACCCTCCTCGGCGACGACGAAACACTCCCTGATGTGCTTCTCCCTGGTCGTGAGTACGGGGTTCTTCCCTTCACGGACCGCAGCGAGGGCGGATTCCACAGGGATGGTGTACTGGCGGGCATCTTTCACGCCCGGAACACGTCTCACGGCATCGGAGTGACCCTGACTGACTCCACGTCCCCAGAAGGTGTAATCGCTTCCGTTGGGGAGTATCGCCTGGCCGAGAAGACGGTTGAGCGAGAAGAGACCCGGGTCCCATCCGACGGAGATTATGCCGAGTGTGTTGTTCGCACGACATACCTCATCCACATTTGAGAAGTGCTCGGGGATCCTTGCATGTGTGTCGAAGCTGTCGATGACAGTGAAGTACTTGGCGAGTTCAGGGGTCTGTGTGGGGAGGTCGTTGGCACTTCCTCCGCAGAGGATGACGACATCGATCCTGTCCTTCCACTCTGAAATCTTATCCAAATCATAGACGGGAGCACCGGTCAACGTCTTCACATCATCAGGATTCCTGCGTGTGAACACCGCCACGAGCTCCATGTCATCACTGTAATGGATGGCGCTTTCGACACCTTTTCCTAGATTACCATATCCTGCAATTCCGATTTTGATCTTCATCGTCAGACCTTTTCCTTATGGTTTGACCATCGGTTACGATTGACCGATGATTGGTTCAGTGATTCCACCTCACCGTCCCCCGTATAGCGTACTTATCCTATAAACAGGATTTCCATCTTGATGTGGGGCATGTGTTCCACGGATTATTTCTAACCTAAATTTTGGGATTCGATGCTATAATGTCTGCTTTCAGAGGTTAATCTGACACCGTATTGACAAGGTCCTGAATAGTTACCATTCTGATGCCTTCAGACCGTCGAATCAGGTGTTGTCTTTCGGGCACTTGAGGTTGAAGAATGCATCCAGTTTGCTGAGGTTGAGGGACTTGCCGAAACGTCTCGGTCTGGTGTACAGGTTGACCTTGGATTTCTGTGATAATATTTGAGGCATCATATTGGTCATATCGATATATAGACGACCCTGTTCACGGATGTTCCTGAAGTTGTCGAAGCCTATCGGCAGGTTCCCTGCCATGATGTTCTCCATGTGGATTTTTGAGTTAATAGAGTTGTCGCGTGCAGTCAACGTTGCGTGCGACAGATATGCGTCATGGTTGGACGTCCATCCTCTCTGAAATCACAGTGGGCTTCTTGTTGCGGAAAGCGATACCATAGAGGAGTGTGGGACCTTTAAGACCGTGGATGTAGTCCCTCTGACGGATCTGCTCCAGTGCCTTCCTTGCGGATGCCTCGGCGACTTCATCGGAGGAATCGATGGGGATGCGCTTGATCTCTATGACGATGTTCGGGAAGTCGCTATACCTGCGCTCCAACCTGATATCGTATCTTCCGTTTCCTTCCTCAAAATCGGATTTGACCGAATATTTTCCGTTCAGGAACATCAGCATACCCGTGACGAACGCCTGATAGGAGTGTTCGTCGTTGAGCATCGCGTTACCGGCGGAGGATGCGAACAAATCGTACAGTTCGGATTCTACAAGGTCGACATCCCCCTTGACGAATGCCTTGGACAATGAGTTGACGTACATCGGTGAATCGATATTGAGTCTGTCCAGGATGTATCTACCGAAGACGTTCGCCATCTCGCCGTTGGGTATGCGGATTGAAGACTTACCATCATCATGTACTTCTGCGGTCAGGTACCCGGACATGACCAGCATGGAGTAGATGTTCCTCTCGTCGGTGTGCAGGTCCTTGAACGTGATGGCGGGTTTCACCTCGTAGGGGATGGAGGTCCTCTCAGATAGCAATCTGAATTCGCCCCATAGTTCGGGAGAGGCGTCTTCGAACAGTTCCTCCAGGATGGAGTTACCGCTGGTACCAGCCCAGTACGGTTTCGGTTCGAACCTCTCACCCACATAGTTCAGGAGACTCCAGGGATTGTAGATATCCGTATCCCCGAACCTGTAACCGTCGTACCATTCGCGGGCCTCATCGATTCTCTCGGGATGTCCGTGTTCTTCCAGTATTGCCTCGACCTCTTCGTCGGTGAAACCAAATAATTCATCGAAGTCCTTGCTGAGGACGTTGTTCACCTTGAGGTTGTTCAATCCCGAGAAGATGGATTCCTTGGAGATCTGCATCACGCCGGTCACGACTCCGAAAGCGAGTGAGTCGTTTCCCTTCAACGCGGATGAGAGGATGTCCCTCATCGTACCTAGTATCTCCTGGTGATGCGGATTCCCGAACGCGTTGTGGATGGGGTTGTCGTACTCGTCTATCAGGATGATTACCTTCTTCCCGTGATGTTTGTAAAGCATATCGGAAAGGCTCTTGAGAGAATATCCTATTCCAGCCCGATCCACGGTACGGGAGAAGACTGAATCATAATCCGACTTATCCGCACGATCCAATTGTTCTGAATATTCAAGGTACCCGTGCATTCCATACAATTTGGAAAGTTTGCGCCTTAGTTTATTCAGAAACAGATCAAGATCGGGCGCATCAAGATCCTTGAAATCCATGTAGATGACTGGATATGCGTTCCTGTGCTCATCGCATTCCCTGCAATCCGATACCTTCAGACCGTTGAACCAGATGTTATTCTTCGGATACTTGATGTTGAAGAACGCATCCAGCATGCTGAGGTTGAGGGACTTGCCGAAACGTCTGGGTCTGGTGTACAGGTACACCTTGGACTTCTGCGATAGTATCTGGGGGATCAGGTCGGATTTGTCGACATAGAGGTATCCCTCATCACGAACTTCCTTGAAATCCTGGACGCCAATCGGCAGGGGTCTGACCATAACGTTCTCAAGATTGAACTCCGGGTTAATACACTTGTCGCGTGCAGTTAACGTTGCATGCGATGAGTATGCATCATGTCCGGATATCCATTTCCGATAGGGCGGTGGGCCTCTTGTTGCGGAAAGCTATGCCGTAGAGGAGTGTGGGACCCTCTAGGCCGTGGATGTAGTCCCTCTCCCTGATCTGCTCCAGTGCCTTCCTTTCGGATACCTCGGTGGCTTCATCGGAGGAATCGACGGGGATGCAGCCATCGAGTGGAAAGTGGAGTGGAAGATGGCACCTCGAAGGAATCGCCAGTTATAACAGTATGATTATTGGAGATTCCATTGGTTGTTCATCAGGAGGTGACTGATAATATATGGTGTCAAAATACGTTGAATGCCCATACGTACGTTTTGTTTCAGTCGATGTATGTTTTATCTGCACTGATATCATACAGATGCGGGGGAGGACACCATATGGCTACTGAATCATTCTATCAGGACATGGTCATAGACACCAGGGAAGCAGCCGAGAGGCTCGAGGCACTTCTCGAGGAGGGTTCCACTTTCATTCCCTCGGATCTGGAGATAAACTTCAACGATCCCGAGATTATACGCAGGTTCGGTGAGAACTATCAGTGAATCATGTTGACCCCACACAGGATCGGGGATATTCCATAGTGTCTCTTTCGACTCTTCTCGAGTATTTAGGTGAGGAGAAGACTTCCAATATCCTCTCATCGTTCAAATCCCACATGGAGTCCGACACGGAGATGTTCCTCCGCGAGAAGGCAATCGAGATGGAGAGGCGTGATATCTCCAGAACATACATCGGATTATCGTCCGATGGCATATCCATTCTCGGATACGTCACCGTTAGCATAAAGTGCCTAAGGGTACCGGATGACAATTGTCTGTCCAATGAGGCCCTCGAGAAGATGAACATCGATGGTGCCACAGGGATTGCTCAATCGTATTTAATCGGGCAGCTCTCACGTTCCAAGGATTCGCCCCGCGGGTTTGGTTCCGTCTTGATGGAAGTGGCATTAAGGCATCTGACCGTGTCCAAGTCGGCGGTGGGTTGCAGACTTGTCCGTCTGGATTGCTACGAGGAACTTATACCATATTATGGGGGGCACGGGTTCAGACCTATAACAAGGAATGATGACGGCACTCTCAACCAGATGATGAGGTTGATCTGACCCATATGAGGGACATGGGACGATTGAATAAGCACATGTGATTCGGTGAAAATCGGTCTCTTTTCGAATGTCTGGGTAGGTAAACAATGGTGGACAAGGCGAGATTCGAACTCGCGACTTCTGCCTTGCGAAGGCAGCGATCTACCGGGCTGATCTACTTGCCCATGATAAACTCCGGTGAGTCCGGGTAGCGGTAACCCAGATATAAACCTATCCCGGAACGGTG
>JAGBGN010000022.1 GCA_017935945.1 Candidatus Methanomethylophilaceae archaeon
CGGATATCCATTTCCGATAGGGCGGTGGGCCTCTGCATCGCGGAGAAGGACCCCGACTCCGTCGATTGGGATCTCGACATCCTCGATCACCTCATACCGGGGATTAAATCCAGGGATGCATCCTACTCCGACAGGGACAGGGAGGACGAGTCCATGGGCAGGGGTCGCATGGTGGGTGACCTCTCGGACATGGACTAGACCGAATGGACGATGGACAGGCTCTCCACCGAGGTCAGGATACGCAGCTGGGGAGGAGTCTCCAGGGGAAACATCAGGACGATAGGATTCCACAGACTCTACAGGGTCAGGGTATGCAGGGAATGCGGGACCATGCTCAGGACATACGACGGAACCGACGACATCCAGGGCAACATCGTGCGTTACATCCAGGACTGTCCGGTCATGACGTTCAGGCACAGCCACCAACACGTATCCGACGTGTACACCCGTTGCAAATCCGATCTCAATGAGAGCGGCCTCACCATCCTCGACTTCGCGAGCATGACACCCGTCACGGTCTCGACATTCGAGCTCGGGCTCCCTGAAAACGGCGATTTCATAATGGACGGACCCTTCGACGAACCGGATGAGAAGTTTCTCAAGAGGCAGCAGGTTGCGTATGACCCATCCAAATGAAACTTGTTTCCCATAGTGCTCCTACTACCGAATCTCACCTAAGGAAGTTAATACGATACATTGATATGGTTGACTGGGCGATGGCATGAAAACAACGCTGTTTATATTAACGTGCGTACAGAATAGGTTTATCGTGTGACCATAAGTTGATACGACTATGGCATCGAAAACATCGATGTAGCACTGGCGGTGCTTGCATTTGTTGTGATTGCTGGTGCAGTCATCCTCGGCGGAGGTGAAGAAGAACCTTCAGATCCTTCTGAAATCATAGTGAACCCTCCAAGTCGCAAGTAAAAGCATTTGCGGAAGGATACATGGAGGTTTTCATAACCGATTACTACCCTCAATGATCGGCCTACATGTTCGCATTCCCTGGAACAGTTACGGAATTTGACACGACATGGGACTGTTGTGCAGACGATTGGTGGCAGGTCATTGGTAAGATCAGTATTACTAAATCCATAAGTTTCCCATGATTGTGGACGATAGTCCACATTCTTGGGAAACTTATGGAACTCATTTCCTTATTCACATTGCTTGCATATAAGATATCGATTTCATGGCATCATTGTCATGTTATATCTTTTTTCACAATCTTATCTATCATCCCATATGGAGCTATGATCACCCAATCCAGATAACCGACAATGTCGGTTTCATTCAGATTAAGATCTTTGAATTCTTTCTCAGATTCGATAACCCAGAGAGCGAATAATTCTCCTGTATCTAATAAGTTATCTCTGTATCCTAATTCATCCCAGATGCTTTCTGCTTCGTCTCTAGGATATCCTGTTACGATACGGTCTACCAATGTGCTTCCGAAGATACAAGCCTCTGTTACCCAGTTCTTGAATTCTTCGCCTAAGTTC
>JAGBGN010000023.1 GCA_017935945.1 Candidatus Methanomethylophilaceae archaeon
GCATGCACCGCAGTCGATGCATTTTCCTGCGTCGATGACAGCGATGTCATCGCAGGTGATTGCACCCTCGGGGCAGACGTCAACACATGCTCCACATGCCACACACTCGGACTCTTTGACTGTAACCATTTAAATCACTGAGCCGAACCACAGAAATACAGTATATAAATCTATTCAATTTTTGATAAGGATAGTCTAAATTCATCCAATTCCAGAGCTAACGGATGATAGTGGCCAGGACTATGGCGGATCCCGATCACGATAACGGTGGATTGTTGAGAAAAGTGACCCCCCGAAGGGGGTAAGGGGTTTCATGACTGTGCTTATGCCAGGGACTTGATTGCGTTGACGAGAGCCTGCATGTTCTCGTCGGGGGTTGCAACTGCGATTCCACATCCGGAGGAGATGACTCCGAATCCGGCTGCTGCGGAGCGCTTTGCACCCTCCTCAACCTCTGCGGGGGTTCCCTGGAAGAGGGGCCTCACAGATCCGACGTTACCGACCATGACTGCCTTTCCGTTGTTGGCCTCGATTGCCTTCTCGGGAGCGACCTTCTCCTCGACGGAGAGACCGGTGACACCAGTGTCGCCCATGAATCCGATGATGGGGTAGGTGTCTCCGCAGATGTGGAGGACGGTGTACTTGTCCTTGCTGGGTGCAAGGGAGGTCTTGACGTACTTTCCGGATGCTCCCTCGAACATGTCGGGTGCGAGCATGTCGGTGGATGCGGAAGGCTCAGAACACTGGACGACATCTGCTCCAGCTGCGAGCAGGGCCTGGGTGTATGCGGCGACGATGGGGTTGACTGCTGCGACCCACTTGTCGACCTCCTCGGGTGCCATCATCATTCCGAAAACCATGTTCTCGGTGTTGATGAGGTTTCCAGTGAGGGTGAAGGGTCCGGTGTTTCCTGCGACGATTGCGAGGTTCTCTCCGTGGGTCTTTGCGAGGATCTCCATTGCCTTGATTGCCTCTGCGGGCCTTCCACCGGTGATGAACTCCTCAGGAGACATGAGCTCTGCGGGGTCTGCGTACTCGCCCATCATGGGGTCGAAGTGGTAGGGGTGGGTCTTGATCATAGGGGATGCATCCTTCTTGTCGACTGCGACGTTGCATCCGAGCCTCTCTGCCTCAGCGGTAAGGCAGAAGGGTGCCCTAGCACACTCGAATCCGAACATCTCTGCCTGAGCTGCTCCGAGTTTTGCCATGAGCTCTGCATCTTTGTGGGCCTCGGGCCATGCTGCTCCGACCTTCTCCATCTGTCCGAGGGTTGCGGACTGGGTGAAGATTGCGACAGGGGGCCTGTCGAGGGATTCCTTGTTCATTGCTGCAAGTACTCTGTCTCTGGGAGTCATTGTCATGATAATTTTCTCCTTGCCTGCGCAATGTTCTTCTTTTATTTAACCTTAGATGAACAGAAATGGTGGTTGCTTCATCCGTCTACAGAAACTGCCATCCCACCAATGTAATTAGACCAAAAACCAGCAATCTCCACGGTACAGGACACTTGGCGATTACGATGATTCGATCGGGACCATTTACAAACGGGCCGATGGTATGATGTGTGGATGTTGGAAACCACCGTTCAGACACGTATGTCCTCCAGGTCACGCAAGGTGCCTAGATCCATTATCCCCATCTCTGTGACACCATACAGCCTGGCTGAAGCGTAATCGGATTGCTTGAGTGCCGGGGCCATGACACAACTCTTGTCCAGGACCAGGTCGTTCCCTGACGAGAACGGACTGAACGGTGGCAGGACTATGACACCATCCCGTTCGGCATGGACGAAGCACTGTATCTTCATCCCACCCCCCACCGATCCGGGGATCCTGACGGAGGGGTGCTCATGACCGATTATGACCGGTCTTACACCGGAATCCGAATGCCCGTGCTCCAATCTGAAGCCCATGAGGTCTATGTAGTCCACCGCCAACAGCCCCAGGTCCGAAATGATGTTCTGCAGGTAGTTGTCGTGGTTCCCCTTGATAGCGACCACCTCTGTGGCTTCAGCCAACAGATTCATTATGGAACGGACCTCACGCTTCTCCTCGAAACCGGACCTGCGGAAATCATGCTTTATGTCACCCAACAGGACCACGCGGGACGGCTCGTACCTGTATAGGATGTCGTTCAGGGAATCACGTATGGAATCCGTGTTGATGCGCGGGATGTACATGCCCTCCTGTTCCAGAGCGGACTCGTATCCGAGGTGAAGGTCCCCCAGAACGACGGTAGGTCCCTCATCCATCACAAGGCACCTGTCGCTGGTTATGCGAATTCCCGGCAGGATGTCCTTGTACCTCATGATGGTCCTTAACATCAAGGATGTAATCAACCTAACGACCGAGATATTATCTGTCCGATGGGGGATACGGGTCGCATCCATGATCCAACACACATTCCAGATTATACCGTCCGTGGGTGCGAAGAAGGAAAGGACCCTCTGGGAGTCCGGCACCCTCTCATGGGACGATTTCCTGAAGTCCGACACCGTTCCCGGGATCAAACCCGCATTGAAGGAGAAGGGCGACTCGGTCCTGATGCAGGCGGCGGAGTTGTTGGATGATGGTGATTCCCGCTTGCTGGCGGACATGGTTCCGAAAGGGGAGCATTGGCGGATGTTCGACCGTTTCCGCGATGATGTTGCGTACATCGATATCGAGACCGATGGACTCAGCAGGGATTCCCTCGTCACCGTACTCACTGTGCACAGGCCTGGTAGGACGGTCACACTGACCCATGGACGTGACCTGGATGCTGGGAACCTGGCTGATGCACTCGATGGAGCCAAGATGTTCGTAAGCTACAACGGCAGCTGCTTCGACATACCGGTCCTCAAGAACAGTTTCCCGACTGTCGACCTGGATCTACCGCATTTCGACCTCAGGTTCGCATCCCGCAAGGTCGGATTCACGGGTGGACTGAAACCCCTCGAGATCGAGCTGGGGATATCCAGGGCGGATGAGATCGACGGGGTGGACGGAGCCATGGCCGTGAGGCTCTGGAAGATGTGGGAGAAGCATAACGACGATGATGCACTGGAGATACTCACCGAATACAACCGTGCTGATACGGTAAACCTCGAGAGGATCGCCGACATCATCTACGGGAAGATGGTGAGGGAGCATGCCGGCTTCAACTGGTGATTTGAAACGTATGAACAACGACCTGAACAAGGCCGCTGGCATACTGAGGCAGAGCTCGAATGTCCTCATCATCACCCACATCGATGCGGATGGCATCTCCGCGGGTGCGATTGCATACTCAACATCCCAAAGATTGGGCCTGGACGTCAGGATTCAGTTCGAGAAGAAGATTACTGACGAGACAATAGACATGATAAACCGCTCCACAGAGGATGCGGTGTGGATCTGCGACCTTGGCAGTGGCTACCTGAGCAGCTTCACCAGGTCCAACATCATCGTCACGGACCACCATGTCCCGGATCCCAAATGGCGCAGGAAACAGACCATCCTGGATGATTTCGATGCTATCCACAATCTTAACCCGCACGGATACGGGATGGATGGTTCCTTCGAGATGTGCGGTGCGGGGATGACCTACCTCCTTTCGAGGACGGTGGACCCATCCAACACCGATCTGGCATATCTGGCTATAATCGGTGCCGTCGGTGATTTCCAGGACTCCAACGAATCCCGCCTCGTCGGATTGAACCGCATGGTCCTGGAAGATGCGGTGAACAACGGGGATGTCGTCATCGAGGACGATCTCCGCCTGTTCGGAAGGGAGACCCGCCCCCTGGTACAGTTCCTCCAGTTCTCTACCGACACGCCGATCCCCGGGATCACCGATGACAGTATCGGTTGCTCGAGATTCTTCGATGCCATGGGCATATCCCTCAAGGAGAAGGGCGAATGGAAGGTGTGGAACGATCTGGACCAACATGAAAAGGACAGGGTGATCGACAGGATACTGGATCTTCTGGACCCATCTGTACACGGGAGGATCTATGGCGAGATGTACACGTTCCCCAACATGCCAAGGGGCAACGGGCTCAGGGATGCCAAGGAATATGCCACGGTCCTGAACTCCTGCGGAAGGTACGATGATGCGGAGACCGGTCTGAGGATCTGCATGGGCGACCTGGACGCACTCAAGGTCGCCGAATCCAACCGTGCCGAGCATAGACGCCACATCTCATCTGCACTGAGCTACGTCAAAGAGAACCACCTTGTCAGGGAACGCAGGTTCATCCAGTACTTCGATGCTGGATCCGAGATCAGGGAAACGGTCGTGGGGATCGTTGCCGGAATGCTGCTGAACTCCTCGGAATGCAGGGCGAACCTTCCGATAATCGCATTTGTGGATGCTGAGGATGGGATCAAGGTATCTGCGAGAGCCAACCGCCATCTGGTGGACAACGGACTCAACCTGGCAGAGGTCATGAAGACAGCGGCGAGCATCGTCGGCGGGTTGGGCGGAGGGCACAGTGTAGCCGCCGGTGCCACGATACCTCCGGAATCCAAGGAGCAGTTCCTCGAAATAGTCGAGGACCTGGTGTCATCACAGGTCGTGTGATGAATCATTTGTTTACACGGCCCAGTGATAACCGTACGAGTTTTTTGAAACTGTTTTGCATAATTGATTAAATAGTAGAGGTTACAGACAAACGTGGAACCATGAAGGACATACTGTTCATGATGGTCTACCCCTTCGTCGCCGCATGTCTACTGCTCCTGGTGAGGAACGATCGTGCCAGATCGGCAATCACCACCGTATCGGCAGCGGTAATCATTGCGACCTCCGTCCTGGTGACCTACAACTATTTCGGTAAACCTGAAGTGTTTACCCTGAATTATGAATTGATAGACCTGCTCATGTTCCTAGCAGAGGTGATTCTCGGAATAGTCATCATATTGCTGGGAGTGAAGCACAAAAAGTACTGGGCATCGGCACTAGGTATCGTTCAAGTCATCCTTTCCCTGTACTTCGAATTAACCTTGGCCCATGACACACACATCGAACATGCACTGTACATCGACGATTTATCAGTCATAATGGTGTTGATTATCGGAATCATAGGTTCCCTCATAACAGTATATGCTGTAGGGTACATGCGCGACTTCCAGAAACACCATGCCGGAGAGAAGGACAGAAGACCGTGGTTCTTCTTCCTCATGTTCGTCTTCCTCAGTGCGATGTACGGAATCGTACTTTCCAACAGTTTGGTTTGGATGTTGTTCTTCTGGGAGATCACAACATTGTGCTCATTTGCACTCATCGGATTCACCAAAACCGATGATGCGATCAACAACTCCTTCAGACAGCTTATCCTCAACCTCATAGGTGGAATTGCATTCGTCTCCGCCAACATAATCTTGGCACATGATTATGGAGTTCTCGAATTAGACAAACTCCTGTCCATGGATGTGGGAGCGCAGTACGTTCTCCTCGCCGTAGGACTCCTGTGTGTAGCTGGAATCGTCAAATCCGCACAGATGCCGTTCCACAGCTGGTTGCTCGGAGCTATGGTGGCCCCCACCCCGATATCTGCACTCCTGCACTCATCCACCATGGTGAAGGCAGGGGTCTTCATGGTGCTCAAACTGTCACCGCTGCTGTGTGGCAACATCATCGGATGGATGGTCATGGCCGTTGGTGCCGTGACATTCCTCATGGCATCCATGGCAGCCGTATCCCAGACGAATGCGAAGAGGGTCCTGGCATACTCCACTATATCCAATCTGGGCCTAATCGTCACCTGTGCCGGTGTAGGGACCCCCGAAGCGGTCTGGGCGGGAATAATGCTCACAGTTTTCCATGCCATAACCAAATCCCTCATGTTCCTCTGCGTGGGAACCGTAGAACACCACATAGGCAGCAGAGACATCGAAGACATGGATGGACTCTTCACGAGGATGCCGAGGATTGCACTCATGATGCTCATTGGCATCGCCGGAATGTTCCTGGCACCCCTTGGAATGCTCATTTCCAAATGGGCGGCTATAACATCATTCATCGACAGTGAATACCTCATCGCCATCGTCTGCGTCGTATTCGGTAGTGCTGTTACCTCTTTCTACTGGACCAAATGGATGGGTAAACTGGTGGCGATAATATCGAACGGGGAGGGATGCGAGGACACTGTCCACAAACAGGAATGGTTCGTTCTCCGCACCCTTGTGGTGCTCACGGTACTCGTGTGCATGGCATTCCCCCTGCTTTCCGATGTCCTTGTCATCCCCTGGCTGGAGCACGCCTTCGGGCCGGTAGGAGACCTGTCTGTCACAACCCTGACAGATGAGAACAAACTGATACTCCTGATAATGCTGGTTGCTCTGTTCCTGGTGTTCATACCGTTCTTCGGGAAGAGCAAGCGCAGGGTCGTCTCCAACTACCTCGCAGGAGTGGGGGACGGGAACAGATCGTACACAGGATCGATGGGAACAACCGTCGAGGTCAACCTGAGGAACTGGTACATGACATCATGGTTCGGGGAGGACCGTATTGGAAGGATTGGTTCCATCCTTGCATCGGTTACACTGATCGTCGTGATGGTCGGTGTTGCGGGAGGCGTGTTCCTATGAATGACATCGGATGGTTGATCCTTGCAATAGTGTATGCGATTATCGCACCGGTAGCAGGTTGCATACTCGCAGGCGTGGACAGGAAACTGTCTGCCAGGATGCAAAGGAGACAGGGGCCTCCGATCATGCAGCCCTACTACGATGTGAGGAAGTTCATGGAGAAGGAACAGATCACATCCAACTCGGTACAGGACTTCTATGTCGCATGCTACCTCCTATTCATAATAATAACCGGGGTGTTGTTCTTCGCAGGACAGGACTTCCTGTTGGTGATATTCACACTAACCCTCGGGGAAACATTCCTGGTGCTTGCAGCATATTCCTCCGGATCCCCGTTCTCCCAGATAGGTGCGCAGAGGGAACTCTACATGGCCATGGCCTTCGAACCCATATTCCTGTTCGTTGCCATATGCATGTACCTCGAGACAGGTTCGTTCTCCATATCCGACATGGTCGGTAGCGGTGAACTCCCATCCTTGATGATGATCGGAGTGTTCCTCGCATTCATCTATGGAATCACGATGAAACTGAGGAAATCCCCCTTCGACCTCAGCATGTCTCATCATGCACATCAGGACCTGGTCAGAGGGTTGACCACTGAATTCTCCGGAAAAACGCTGGCGATGATCGAGATCTCCCATTGGTACGAGAACATCATGCTACTCGGCATCATAGCCCTGTTCTTCGCAGATGGTACCATCACTGGATTCATCATAGGACTGATTGCTGCACTCGTCATATACTTCGTAGAAATCCTCATCGATAACGGATTCGCGAGGATGACCTGGCAGACCGCCTTGAAGAGTGGATGGTTGGTCGGACTCGTCCTGGGCCTGGGCAATGTGATCGCGTACATCCTATTGTGAGGTAATCAGATGTCATATTCTACAAAATCACCCTGGATCCTCCATTATGATGCTTCCAGTTGCAATGGATGCGACATCGAGGTCCTGGCCTGTCTCACACCCCTCTACGATTTGGAGAGGTTCGGCATCATCAACACAGGTGATCCGAAACAAGCAGACCTGCTTCTCATCACGGGGGCCGTCAACGACCAGAACAAAGGGGTCGTGAAACAACTTTACGAACAGATGCCGGAACCCAAGGTCGTGGTGGCCGTCGGAATCTGCGCATGTTCTGGAGGCGTTTTCAGAGAATGCTACAACATCCTCGGAGGGATTGACACCGTTATTCCCGTGGATGTCTATGTCCCAGGTTGTGCGGCAAGACCGGAGTCGATCATAGATGGTGTTGTGAAAGGATTGGAAGTCCTGGAAAACAAATTGAACAAAATGAGGGAGGGAACTTTGTGACCCAGAAGTACTTGAAACTCGATGCCTCAGACGTACTGGGGACAGCCGAGAAACTCCATGAAGAGGGATACCGCATGGTGCAGATATGCGGTGTGACGAAGAATGGGTACAGCGAACTGCTGTATAGTTTCGACAAGGACCACGACCTTGTCAACTACAAGGTGGATGTCCCGTTCGGCACTTCCGTGATGAGCATAACCCCTGTGTACTGGGCTGCGTTCGTCTATGAGAACGAGATCCATGACCTCTTCGGAATCGACTTCATGGACAGCAAACTGGATTACAAGGGCAACTTCTTCAGAATGTCGGCAGTGACGCCATGGAAAGGCAAGGATCACGAGGAGGGGGCCTGATGGGAAAGAGAACCATCGTACCGTTCGGCCCACAGCATCCTGCCCTGCCCGAACCCATCCATCTGGACCTCGAACTAGAGGATGAGAAGGTCATCAGGGCCATCCCATCCATAGGATATGTCCACAGAGGATTGGAGAAACTGGTCGAAAAACGTGATTACGAACAGATGACGTACGTCATGGAAAGGGTGTGTGGCATCTGTAGTTTTGGACACAGCTACGGCTATACGAGTGCTGTGGAGGGGCTCATGGGTGTGGACGTTCCGGAACGCGCGAATTACCTCAGGATCATGTTCCATGAACTGTCCAGAGTCCACAGCCACCTGCTATGGCTCGGACTCCTGGCAGATGGTCTCGGGTTCGATTCACTGTTCATGCACTGCTGGAGGATCCGTGAAAAAGTCCTCGACGTCTTCGAAGCAATCACCGGTGCCAGGGTCATAATGTCATTCTGTAAGGTGGGAGGGGTCCGCAAGGATGTCTCCCCAGATATGCTGAGAATGGTCCGCAATGTATGTGACGATGTAGAAGAGGAGGTTCGGAAAACAAGTGGTGTGTTCATGAAGGACTCATCCATAAGGAACAGACTTTGCGGAACCGGGATTCTAACCAGGGAAGATGTGCTTGACCTGAATGCCGTAGGTCCCGTCGCACGTGGATCCGGTGTCGAGAATGATGCGCGCACAGCGGAACCGATGTACAGAAACCTCGGATTCGAAGCTGTACTGCGTGACGAAGGCGATTGCTGGGCCAGATGCATCGTGAGAGTGGATGAGATATTCCAGTCCCTGGACCTCATCAGGACCGCCATAGACACCATCCCGTCTGGAGAGTTCTGTGCGGTCGTGAAGGGACCCGTTCCCGAAGGGGACTACACATTCAGAGTGGAGCAACCCCGCGGAGAAGGGTTCTATTACGTCCAAGGAAATGGCACCAAAAACCTGAGCAGGGCCAGGGTGAGGACTCCCACGAACATAAACATCCCTGCAATGGTCAAGGCACTCCAAGGATGCGACCTACAGGATGTTTCGATGCTGGTCATCACAATAGACCCCTGCATCAGTTGCACTGAGAGGTGACACCGTGGCGATACTTAGTTTCGGTAGGACCCTCGTATCCAATCTGTTCAAGAAACCTGTCACTGAAGGATATCCCTTCGAACCCCGCGAATACACACCACGGACCCGCGGACACGTCGTTTTCGATGGGGACAATTGCATACTGTGCAACATCTGTGGCAGGAAATGCCCCAGTAATGCGATAAGGATCGACAAAACAGAACGTATGTTCATCATCGAAAGGATGAGGTGTGTCCAATGTTCCGCATGCGTGGATTCATGTCCCAAGGGATGTCTCTCACTTGATGGACACTACATCGCACCCAGCATCCAGAAGGTGACGGATGCGTATGATGTTCCTGTGAAGGAAAAACCAAGAACCTCAGAACAAACATCTGAATGATCATA
Organism: Candidatus Methanomethylophilaceae archaeon; assembly: GCA_017935945.1. Taxonomy (GTDB): domain Archaea; phylum Thermoplasmatota; class Thermoplasmata; order Methanomassiliicoccales; family Methanomethylophilaceae; genus Methanoprimaticola. The sequence goes on from JAGBGN010000023.1 coordinate 9,684, forward strand.
TGGGGTGATGGGGAACCATCACCCCCAACCTTTTGCATTGTACGGTCACGACAGACCCGAACATACAGTCCGGAAGCATCCCTCACCTCCAGATAAATACCATGCATCCCATCTGCAGATCATGGATTCCAACATGGTAGTCTATGAATCGACAGCATCCCGCTCAAAGAATCCGGCCGATACGACCCGCTTCGACCACAGCCTGTCCCTCCTGGAGAATGTAGGAATCGTTGTGGAACGCATCATGTGTTCGGATCCTTCGGACCTGCCGGCAGACGGGGAAGCTCACGACATCGTTGCAGAGAACGGCATGGAGGTACTGCCCGTGATGACGTATCAGGGAGCAGTGGTGACGACCGCATCATACCCCACAGATCAGGACCTCGCGGATTTCCTGGATGTCCCCGATGGCGTGTTGAGTGTCGACAGGGTTAAGGGCCCTGCCATGAACAACGACATAATGCCCGCATGCAACTGCGGACAGAAAGATTCTTGTCCCAAGTGAAAACAGCCGGCTACAACCGGAAAATACATGAAAAAGATGGGAGGGGGATCCCCTCCCGGTTTTCCATTCAATCCTTCATCAGGGTGTAAAGGACTGCCTTCTGTGCGTGGAGCCTGTTCTCAGCCTGGTCGAAAACGACACTGTGGGGGCCCTCGATGGCCTCGGGGGTTATCTCCTGACCCCTATGTGCGGGGAGGCAGTGCATGATGATGCAATCGGGCTTCGCGATGGACAGGAGCTCATCGTTGATCTGGTATGCCTGGAACATGGCGATGGCCTCTGCTTCGGGGGTGGAATCTCCCATGGAGATCCAGGTATCGGTGTAGAGGACGTCCGCATCCTTGCATGCCTCGAGGGGCTCGTGGGACGCGATGATCTTGGATCCGTTCTCCTCTGCGATCTTTGTGGCATTCCACATGATCTCAGCGTTGGGCATCCTGACGGCGGGACAGCATGCGACCATGTCGATTCCCATAATCGCACATGCGTACAGGAGCGAGTTGCAGACGTTGTTTCCGTCTCCGAGGTAGACGAGTTTCTTACCGCGGAATCCTCCGAGCTTCTCCTTTATGGTGACCATGTCGGCGAGTGCCTGGCAGGGGTGCTCCAGGTTGTCCAGACCGCTGATGACAGGGCAGGTCGCATAATCTCCGAACTTGTCCATCATCTTGTAGTCGAACGCCCTGTACATTATCCCATGGACGAAGCGGCTCATGACACGTGCGGTGTCCTCCACGGTCTCGCTGTGGACACCCATCTGCATCTTGGACTCATCGATGTAGAGCGCGTGACCTCCGAGCTCGGTGATCGCGACATCGAACGATATCCTGGTCCTTGTGCTGGGCTTCTCGAAAATCATGGCCAATGTCTTTCCCTTGAGGGGATCGCCATGATTTCCACGCTCTGCCTTCAATTTGATGGCCAGATCTACCATGTCTGCCCATTTGTCCTTCATATCCACTACGGAAATCAGGTTTCTCTTTGCCATGGTTCGAATAAAAACAGGCTCTTAGATAACGGTATTGTTTGGAAATGGACAGAACCATGGTTCTTTGTCCGTTTACGTACCTTTTGGCCATGCCTACACAAAGGTCATGTTTGATTGACGGGACGGGACATGCGCTTCCAATCGGCCACCTGTCTGCGGTAGAGCACCAGACCCAACAACCCTGCGGCGGTCTCGGCCACGGGGAATGCGATCCACACATAATCGAGCCCTATGAGTGACAGGCCCCAGAATACCGGGATCATCACGAATATCTGCCTCGTCAGCGACAACAGGACACTCGGAAGAGGCGAGCCCAATGCCTGGAACACCACCGGGAACATCAGCGATAGGGCAGCTGAGAAGAAACTGGCACCTATCCACCTGAATGCGACAATGCCTATGTCGATGACCTCGGGACTGTCGGAGAACAGCCCGATCACCTGTACAGGGATCACCTCAAAGCAGAACACCCCGACGGCCATGAACGATATGGAGATTATCAGGGAATCACGTACGATCTCCCTGCAGCGGTCGTACGACCTGCGTGCGTAGTTGTAGCTGAGTATCGGCACGATGCATGTCTGCAACGCCATGAGCGGTATGAAGAAGAACATCTGCAACTTGTAGTAGAGTCCGAGGACCGTGACGGCTTCATCACAGAATCCGGCCAGTATGGCGTTGAGTATGATGATGTACACTGTGTACAGGGACTGCATCACCATGGCGGGATATCCGAGCTGGTACACCTGGCGGATGTGCGGTGATGAAGTGGGTAGACGGGGGATGCGACGTAAACCGCGGACCCCCACTATCGCTGCGGCACAGAACTGCCCGATCACCGTCGCATATGCCGCCCCTGCGACACCCATCTCGGGAATCGGCCCCATACCGAATATCATTATCGGATCCAAGATGACGTTCACCACCGCACCGACCAATTGTGCGTACATCGGCAACCTCATGTTGCCCTCGGCCTGATGGATCTTCGTCCACATGCTCTCCAGGAACAACCCGAGACTGCCTGCGGTGACTATTGTGCCGTAGGTCACCGCGTATTCCACGGCCATGGGCCTGTTGGCACCGGTCATCACATAAGGTTCCATGAGGGGGACAAACAGGATCGTCAGGACGACCCATGTGACTACGGCCAGGACCGTACCGAGTCCCGCGACATCCTGCGCATCCTGGAACCTTCCCTTGGCGGTGAGACGGGCCATGTACGTGTTCACGCCGATTCCGGTACCCACGGCCATAGCGATGAGGACCAACTGTATCGGGAATATCACGGACAGGGCTGTCAGACCATCTCCAGAGTACTGGCCCACGAAAGCACTGTCGACCACGTTGTACAATGCCTGGATCAACTGGGCGAGCATCACCGGCGGAGCGACCTTCCGGAGTATGCTCCAGATGCTATCCGTCCCGAAATAACTGTTATCGTTGATGTTCGCCGTGGAACCGCCTCAAAGCAGTGTATCTTGGGGCACTATATACATTATATGGACCGAATTGTGTCCCAACCCTACGCAAGATTTATCTAAGGGAACGAGATAGGCGGATTCACATCATGGCCGGGATAGGGTAGCTTGGTTATCCTAGGGGACTGTGGATCCCTTGACTCGGGTTCAAATCTCGGTCCCGGCCCCTTTTTATTCACATTACATCTCAATCCTCGGAGGCGACGCTATGGTCTGGGAAGGAAAACTCAACAAGATCGATGACAACAGATGGGAGATACCCATGGACGATTCACTGGGGATGAGGACCAATGCGGTCATCTACGCCAACGAGGACATGATCTCCCAGATCCGTTCGGACAACGCACCCCAACAGGCTGCCAACGTCGCATGTCTCCCTGGAATAGTCGGGAGCTCGATGGCGATGCCTGACATACACTGGGGATACGGTTTCCCGATCGGCGGTGTCGCAGCGGTCGATGGGGATTCTGGATCGATATCCCCGGGAGGTATTGGTTTCGACATCAACTGCGGTGTTAGGCTCATCAAGACCGACCTCACACTCGAGGACCTGGGTGGCAACAAGGATGCCCTGGTCGATGAACTGTACAAGAACGTCCCCTCCGGACTTGGTTCCAAGGGATTGACGAAAGTGGGGTACAAGGAACTGGACGACATCCTGACCTATGGATCCGAATGGGCCGTCGAGAATGGATACGGATGGGAACGCGACCTGGAGGTCACCGAGGAGGGTGGTCACATGGAGGATGCGGACATCTCCGTCGTCAGTGACAAGGCCAGGAAACGCGGACTTCCGCAACTGGGTTCCCTGGGTTCCGGTAACCACTTCCTCGAGCTCGACCTGGTCGAGAACGTCTTCGATGAGGATACTGCCAAGGTCTTCGGTCTGAAAGAGGGCACCATCACAGTCACCGTCCACTGCGGTTCCAGGGGATGCGGCCACCAGATAGCGACCGACTACCTCCAGGAGATGGAGCGCTATGTGAAGAAGAACTCCGTCGCACTCCCTGACAGACAACTCGCCTGCGCGCCTTTGGACTCCAAACTGGGCGACGATTACTACAGGGCCATGTGCTGTGGTGCGAACTACGCATGGGCCAACAGGCAGATGATCACCCATTGGGTCAGGGAATCCTTCGAGAACATCCTGGGCGATTCCGCCGAAGCCATGGGAATGGATGTCGTGTACGATGTGGCGCATAACATCGCGAAGAAGGAGAGGCATGACATCGACCGCCACCACGAGGATGTGTTGGTCCACAGGAAGGGGGCCACGCGTGCATTCGCTCCCGGAAGGAGTGAGATTACCCAGCGCTACAGGGATGTCGGTCAACCCGTCATCATCCCCGGCGACATGAGCGTCGGAACCTACGTCCTGGCAGGCAGGAAGGGTTCGATGGAACAGACATTCGGTTCATCCTGCCACGGTGCAGGTAGGAAGATGTCGAGGAAAGCCGCCATCGACACACTCACGGTGGATGGCGTCATGAAGGAGATGGCCGACAGGGACATCTATCTCAGGAACGGTTCCGCAGAAGGTGTGCTCGAAGAGGCCCCTGATGCGTACAAGGACGTCGATGAGGTCATAAAGGTCGTATGCGACGCGGGACTGACCGCCAAGGTCGCGAAACTGACACCCATCGGTGTCATAAAGGGATGATCAGAGCCCGAGGACCTTCCTCGTGGCTCTGGCCACCTTCTCCCTCATATCATCCGAGGACGCGACGACCAGACTCCACCCGTGGGTGTCGCGTGACTGCAGAGAACGTGCCAATGGCGAGAAACGGGTTATAGGACGCACCCTGCCCTCGTCATCGGCGATCGCCACATCGGTCTTGCCGATCTTGATCCTGGATTGCAGACTCGACTTCGGGGCGACGACGACACAGATGTCGAACGGATCCACCCCCAGAACATCAGCGATCTCGGATTCCAGACGTTCCTGACCTCCCTTGCCCGAGAACAACATCACCCTGTCGAGGATCTCCTGAGTGGCATCACCGTTGTAGATCGCGAACGCTTTCTTGTCTATGTCCCTGTTCATTATACGGCGGATGGCCATGGAGGACTTGCCACCGGATGCCCTCAGGTTGGAGACCAGGTCTGCATCCGACCACAGGTAGATCTCGGACAGGTCGCCATCGTATTCGCATACGGCCTTCTCCAGCATCCTCTCGGCGATCTTCACGGTCTCATGGAAATACACGGACGTGTACATCAGCGCGCGCGATACCATCAGCCCCTCGGCGGCAACCATGCCACCGCGACGTATGACAATCCTGTCGTTCTGGAGCCTCATCGTGTTGATCAGCCTCTCGCAGTCTATGGACCCGTGCACTATACCCGTATAGTATGCATCCCTCATCAGATAGTCCATCTGATCCGCATCGACCGGGCCGTGTATGATCTGATGGGCATAATCGTGCGATGGGAAATGTCCGTTGCTACCCATGAACGTGTCAAGGGGGCCTGTGTTCGTCACCGGATACTCTATCAGATCGCAGACCTCTTCCGAGGATATCCCGAAACGGGACATGATCTCGGACATCGGCTCAGAGTCACCGAACATGTCCGAATCACAGGAACGATGGTTCGGTATCCTGCCGTTGATGAGTGCACGGGCCAGTTCCATGTGGTCCAATCCCGTCGCACGTTCCATCACAGCCTCCAATGCATGGGAGAATGGTGGATGGCACACATCATGGAGAAGTCCAGCCATACGAACGGTTGCGGAATCGTCACGGTCGAGACCGATGACGTCCGCCATACGACCAGCAAGGTGGTACGTCCCGAGACAGTGTTCGAAACGTGTGTGGTTTGCACCAGGGAACACCAGATTGCTCAGGCCCAACTGACGTACTGACCTGAGCCTCTGCATCTCGTGCCTGTCCATGACCGACAGGTACGGCCCATCCAGGGATATGCTCCCGTGGATCGGGTCCTGCACCACCTTGACCCTGTCCATCCTCATTCACCGGACTTCCAGAGCTTGTCACCCACATAGTGTATGGTCTTGATCGCCTTACCGCCGTTCTTCAACTTGAGCTCCTCTCCGGAACGCAGTGCAACACCGATGGCGAGCGGCACACCGTTCTTGATGTCCCTGATCCAAACGAGGTCCCCTTCCTGGATACCCTCGTCTGCATCGGTGATACCGGGGCCCATGACATCTGCCCCGTTGGTGACGAATGGAACCGCACCCATGTCGACGGTGACGGCCCTTGCAGAGGGTCTGTACTTGAGGATACCCCTGACGGTCAGGAACGGCTTCCCATCGACGACCAGACCGAGGATGTCGGAACCGACGAAGACGACATTGAAATCCGAGCTCTCCGCCATGTCGACGGGGTCGTCCTCGGAGAACACTGGTACACCGAGGATCTGCTCGAGCTCCTGGGACATCGCCTTGATTTCCTTGGATCTCATCCTCTTCCTCTTGCGAATCATTATGTCTGCCATATGATGGGGCTATGCATAGGATGGTTATGGTTCTTGCCCCGAAAAGGAATCGCGGGTGTACCCCACCCGCAGGGATCAACTGTTGTCTATCAGACGCTGGTTGATGGCGGATGCCTCCTCGCTTGGAAGGAGCATCGTGGTGACCTCCATGAAGGGATGCTTGGCACCCTCGATGATGGTCACATCGTCCAGACTTCTGAGGCCCCAACGCTCTGCGGTCTTCTCGAGTCCGAACTTGACATCGTAATCGTTGGGAACCAGGACTATGGCATTGAAGTTCTTCATACCCATCTTCTTCGCGGCCATGACACGGTGGTGTCCGTCGACGACTATGAATCCGTTGCGTCTCTCCACCACGATCAGAGGTTCGTTGAGACCCCTCTTGATCTCGTACTGGCGTCCGATGAGCTCGTCCATGTAGACCTCCTTCTGGGTAGGGATCACACGGTCGAGGGATATCTCCTTGTTGACCACCTTCATGCGGATGCCGTTCTGCTGTTCGAGGAAGTTCTTGACCGACATGACCTTTCCGGGACGCGACTTCTCGATCTGGGACCTGACTATGTCGATGTTCGAGATTATGCCCACGATCTTCTTGTCCTCGTCCACGACCGGCAGATTCCTGAGACCGTATCTGAACAGTATGCGAGTGGCATCGTCTATGGACATGGATGGGATCGCGCATATGGTACCCCTCCTCATGACCGTGCGTATCTTCGCATCCGGCTTATCGATGTAACGCAGAAGCTCTTTGGCCGTGACGAATCCCAATAGGTATCCGTTCTCCACGATGGGGAACCCGTGGAAACTGGAGTTTATGATCTGCTGTCTAACTTCCTCTACGGTCATGTTGGGTCCGACGGTATGGACCTTACGGACCATGTAGTCTCCCACGGTGGCTTCTGGCATACACACCCTATCGACTGCGTCGATAATAGTGTTTGTGGGTGATGCGGCGTTGGATTGTCGATGGACGTGTCTACACACCCCTAAACAACCGTACCTCCCTGTGTAATCCTTATAAAAAAGACTGGCAATCGGGTGTCCAGAGGTATTCAGAATGTCAAAACCCATGTTCACAGAGGAATCCATCCAGGAGGAGACGAAACTCCAGGACACACTCAAGAATATCAAGCACGTCATCATCGTCATGAGTGGTAAAGGCGGTGTCGGAAAGAGCACAGTCTCTTCCAACCTCGCCATGGCACTCTCAATGAAAGGATTCCAGACAGGAATCATGGATATCGACATCACCGGCCCCAACATCCCCAAGATGTTCGGTGTCGAAGATCAGGGACTCACCGTGAACGACCAGAGGCAGCTCGTCCCCGTGACGGTTCCCCCATCACTCAAACTGATGTCAATGGCATTCCTCCTTCCCGACAAGGATTCACCCGTCATGTGGCGCGGACCTGTCAAAATGGGTGCCATCAAGCAGTTCATAGAGGATGTCAATTGGGGAGAACTCGACTACCTGGTCATCGACATGCCCCCGGGAACCGGAGATGAGGCGCTCTCCATCGTACAGCTCATCCCCAAGGCCGATGGAATGGTCATCGTGACCACGCCCCAGGACGTCGCCCTGCTCGACAGTAGGAAATCCCTCGTGTTCGCTGCGGAGACGCACATCCCCATCATCGGAATCGTCGAGAACATGAGTGGATTCGTCTGTCCCCACTGCGGAGAGGTCACTGACATCTTCAAATCCGGCGGAGGAGAAGCCACAGCCAAGGACATGAATGTCCAGTTCCTCGGACGCGTCCCCATCGAGCCCGGAATCGTGGACTGTGGTGACAACGGAGTGCCTGTCGTTCTCAAGAACCCCGATTCCGCCTCTGCAAAGGCATTCGAGGACATAATCGACAGGATCATCAAGACGGTCGATAACTGATGCGGATAATAGCCGTCTCCGATGGGGAGTCCCTGGACTCCTACGTGTCCGATGATTTCGGGCACGCACCGTATTTCCTCCTAGTCGATTCCGATACACTCGACTACGATGTCATAGTGAATGAGTTCATGGACTCGTTGGAAGGTGCAGGGATCGCGGTGGCCAAGGCCATCGTCTCACTGGGGATGGTGGATGCTGTGATAACAGGCGGCATAGGTCCACATGGCATCAAGATCCTGCAGGATGCCGGGATCTACATCTCGGCAGATGAGGATGGCACTGTTGAACAGTGCATCAAGGATTTCATGAGAAGGTGGGAACACCGCATGAAATTCGAAAAGGGAACCGAATGAATTTCGAGGGCCTTCCGGCCCTCCCTTCCATTTTCCTCTCAGACCGACCTACGGTCTCCCCATATTATCTTGTGGAGCTGGGGAAGGACCCTGGCATCAAGTCCACTTTCCAAAACGCGGCCCACCAACCACTCCAGATGAACCGTTCCACCGACTGGACCGAATATCAGGTTGGCCTTCACAGGATTGTCCTGCAACAACCTGACAGCGAAATCAAAATCGGCATCGTCCGCGACAATGAACTTCAGCTGATCCTTTTCAGACAGACATCCAAGGTTTTCCAGAAGCATCCTGTCGGTCATACCGGACGAGGGGCATTTGATGTCCATGCTTATCAGCATGGATGGATCCAAGGGAACCTCGGAAAGGTCCACGGAACCATTCGTCTCCAACACGACATGCTTCCCGTTGGATATCAACGTCCTGAGGAGGTCCGGCATCTCCGGCTGGAGCATCGGCTCCCCACCGGTGACACACACGTGCTTGGTCTCACCGACCTCGGCAAGGATCTCATCGACCGACATGTCGACACCCCCCTCCATGGAGTAACGTGTATCGCACCAGGAACAGGATAGGTTGCAACCGACCGTCCTCACGAACACAGTGGGCATACCCATCATCAGTCCTTCGCCCTGGATGGACCTGAAACACTCGCAAATCCTCATGCGATCACTCGTACCCGATCTCGTCCCTGTATCCCGCTTCCTCGAAACCCTTGAGTCTGAGTCTGCAGGAATCACAATGACCGCAGGCGAGGTCCCCGCCGTTGTAGCAGGACCAGGTCAGATGCAGTGGTGCATCCAGCTCCTTCCCTTTCCTAACTATGTCGGCCTTGGACATATCCAATATGGGGGTCATGATCCTTATCGGCCTACCCTCCACACCTGCCTGGGTGCCCTTGTTGATCATTTCCTGGAATGCCTCGAAGAATTCGGGACGGCAATCCGGATATCCGGAGTAATCCACCACATTGGCCCCTATGTAGATACGGTCCGCATCTACTGACTCGCAGAGACCTGCCGCTATGCTCATGAAGATTATGTTCCTGGCTGGAACGTATGTGATCGGGATCTGCTGGTCCAACTCACCTTCGCGGTCCATGGGCACATCCAGTTCCTCACGTGTCAGAGCTGAACGGAATGAAGACAGGTTCAGGTCTATGACAACGTGGTCGACACCGTAGTGCTTGCATACATCCTCTGCGGATCTGAGCTCCCTGGTGTGCCTCTGACCGTATCTGAAACTGATGGCGGTGACCTCGCAACCGTCCGCCAATGCCATGGCGAGGGTCGTGGTGGAATCCAGCCCCCCGGACAGGAGTACGACCGCCTTCGTCATCAGAGCACCTCTGTGTACCATGCCGTCTGTCCACGCTCCTCATCGAGTCCTATGGAGACGGACCTCACATTCGCGGGGAACTCCACCTCATCTACCATACGGAGGGTCATCATCCTGGACATCTCCTCGGCAGTGGTCGTGGGTATGTCCAGAAGTGTCACATCCTCCTCCGGAAAAACGTACCTCTTGCCGCAGGACATCACCTCGACGGAACCTTCCTCGACGGTCACCTTCACGGTATCGGATTTACTGGGCAGAAGGGTCTTGTGATCCATCTCATCGATCATCTCCCTGAGCTTCTTCTTCAGGACGACGAAATCCATGATCATCCCCTCCTCGCCGATGTCCCCCTCCAGACGGAGGCGGACGATATAGGAGTGTCCGTGCAGTCTGGCACACTTCTCGTGTCTGGGTATGAAGTGGCATGCAGAGAACCTTATTCCAGAGTAGCTACCATCAATCTCTAAGAACATATCATCACTCCGTTAACATCATAGCCAGGGCTATGGAGTCCCTGTAATCTGTTTTGGCACGGGACGTGTCCACGAATACCTTGTCCATGTTCACGACCGGAGCGCCCAGGGCCTCGGCACCTCCGACGAAGTGCAGGGTCCTGAACATCACATTGCCGGTGATTCCGTCCGTAGCTATTAAGATGTCCGCATTACGGACGGCATCCTCGACCCGGATCTGACTGTGGTAGGCATCGTATCCACGTGACTTTAGCTCATCGACGATGTCCATCGCACTCTCTATCGATGAATCCACCCTCTTGCACCTACCAACATCCTCGCATCTGCCACCGGACATTATCGCAATCTTCTCCCCCATACCGACCCTACGTGCCAGAACGGCAGATTTGACTGCCAGGTTTATCCTCTGTTCATTGGACCAGCCCTCATCGATTCCCACGGGAGCCAGGATGAACATCCTCCCGCCGATGGGTTCCATGAAGGCCACGCGCTCGAGTTCCGACAGTCCCACCTTTTCCTTGAGGATCGGAAGCAGATGGGATGAGGACATATCCCCACGGATAGCCGCCTCCACGTTTCCGGAAACGAGATCATCCGTCAGCTCATACGGATCGTCGTAGATCACGACATTGTGACTTCCCATGGATTGGACACTCCTCTCCACATTACCGACATCTGTGCCACGTCCGATAGCGACACGCACATCGGGCAATTTCCTGGAAAGAAGTTCCTTTGAGCTGAACATGACCTCGCGATACCCTGGGATTATATGGCTCTTACGGGGTCAACGAATCTGATCGAAAATGTAATCATCCCAGGCACGGAGATCCAATGCGATCTCCACTTCGGGGACTGTCAGCATGGGGCGATCGTATCTGGCCGAATCATCCATTGCTATACGGGGGCAGGCAGTGTTCACGTATGCATCGACGCGGTACGCCATGAGGGACATGGGCGTCACCTCCTCGAGGACCGCCTTGTATGCCTTCTTCCCATTTTCCCTGAGGATCCTCACCATGCGGTCAGCCTCGTCGTTGCGGTTCTGACCGACCTTGCTGCATACGATGACCAGGAAGCTCTCTGCATCCCTTGCACGCTGGATGGCCGCGAAGCGCCTGCGAAGTATGCGGTCACGAGTCTCCGACAGATCCCTGACCTCTCCGGTGACAGGATTGAGCACCAGCATCCTCTTGGACACTCCGAAGGATGCTGCCAATGGGTGGAAATCCCCTTCCCCCAGGAAAAGGAAACCATCCACCTCGTTCATGACGGATTCAGCTGCACTGCAGTTGCATCCCAACACCTGGCCGGGGTGAGCGATACGCCTGTCCCCGACTCCGACAACCACACGGTTACCTGTGGATTCCAGACCTTCTTTGGCCTGGGGCATCAGTGAGAGATACTGAACCGTGGCCAACAATCCGATTGTCCCGGACAACCCCAATGAAGCCCAGTCGAACCCATCCAATGTCACATCTGAACGGGATTCGATGTACAGGACGTTTGGATCATCACCCAGTGACGGTATCGGAGAATGGCCGAAATGCACCAAGGCGTCAGCGATTCCTCTATAGTCGAACAAGTCACAGGCACCATAACACGGGTACCCGATGATTAAAACATCCACTCCTGTCTTTTCAGACAGGTAATCAGAAACTTCCGTTGCACGGATCTTCAACCCTTCGGGCAATTGGAGTGCGACGGAGGTGTACCCTCCGTCGCTAATCCACGCAACGATGCGATCCAGTTCGAAATCGAACATTTACTGGATCAGTTCCTGTCCCTTCTCTACCTCGATGTAGCAGGGGGACGGGAATTTCATGGAGGCTCTCCAGAGAGCATCCTTTGCGAAGTTTGCCTTCTCGACGGGGACGTGGACTGTCAGGATGGCCTGGTTGCGCTCGAGCCTTGCTGCAGTTCCGACGTTCTTTCCGAATCCCTGGCGCATTCCACTGGAAACACGGTCTGCTCCTGCTCCAGTTGCAAGCTTGTTCTCCCTGAGGACAACGTGGGGGAATGCCCTGACGGTCATGTGGTAGTTTGCAGATCCGACGTTACCGTTGAGGACCTTGTTTGCTGCGATACGTCCAGCCTCGATGGAGGTGTGCCTGATCTGGACGCGGTTCTTGACCCTGAGGGTCATGGTGACGGGGAACTCCTGTTTGGTGTTTCCCATCTCGAACTGGCTAACTCTGCTTGCAGGAACTCCACCCATGTATTCACGGCGGGTGTATGCCTGACCTTTAATCTCTCTGTACATCGATGCGGGCTTTCTTACCATTTGCACCACCAATTTTTGAATGTGATGAGGGCAGACAATCCGAGTTTGTATATAAGGACTCCTACCCATCTACTAATGGTGCCCATCAACAACGCCCATATAAGCATTTCGATAGGTGTCGTCCCTTTGGGAATCATCCTGATGAAATACAGAGAACTGCGATTCCATCGGGTGTTTCCGTCGCACACCCGACCTTTTCAGAAGACCCCGTGAATCCATCGACCAAAAAGACGTAATAACCTACGACGATACAGAACGTGATGCACTCATTCGGTTTCAAGGTAATCCCCGCGGATGGAGATGATTCGGGCGTGCCGGTCGCCGTAGCGGGCCAAAGCATGGTGGACATTCAGAAGTTACTGACAGACATAGGTTGCTACTCCGTTTCAAGGGAGCTCCGCCTACAGGGAAATGTACCACCTCAGTTGAAATCGAAATTCGACCTGAAGATCGGAGGTTCATCGGGATCCGGGATAGGGTCGAACCCCAGTGAGGGAAACAAGGACATCATGGATGATGCTCTGAATAATCTGTGCGAAATGCTTGATTTCCTCGGAAAAGGCCTCGTCGGCACATGGTTGCAGGACAACTTCCCCGAGAAAGCCTGCAGACTCGCCATAACACGCACCGTCCTCGAACTTGCCGATCACCTCGAAGGGTACATCCTGATGTACGGACCCCATGATGACATGAGGTCGTTCAAAGGTGTGAACCGCGACAAACTCCATGAATCCCTGATGAAGGATTCCCAGGATCAGGAGGGGATTGCATTGGGAATCATTTACCAGGATCCGGCGAAGAAGAACCGTTGGAGGCTCTCCAACGGGTCATTCGATGTCCCCATCAAGTTCGGTTCCAACATCATGCCTTCGGACATCCCCTCCTTCGCCTCCGCCGGACCGATTATCGTCACCGGAGAGGTATGCAGGAACGAGGGAGAGGTCCTCGAGATCACGGATGTGAACGGTTGTTATTCTTTCCCAGAGGTCAAGTTCCACCGCATGATGGATTCTGACCATGACCTCGTCCTCCTCAACCCGGTCGTGGCGGTGCCCACGTACAACCCCCAGAAGAAGGCATGGAACCTCGACTGCGAAATCCTGGGGATCTCCGTATCCAAACCATCATGGGATGAGTGTGCGGTCGCATTCCATGAGTACTTCATGTTCCTGTGGGACACATACTCCGACCCGGAACAGGAACTGGATGGGGAGGAGAAGGAAATACGCGATTACCTACTGTCGCTCATACCGGCATTCTGAAACGGTACCGCCACACCGCCATACCATGTTCCCAACCTTATTATATAGGGGGAACTCTGGGAGCCACTGAAAAGACATGGCGAAGAGACGCATCTCCCAGAAGACCATCTCCGAGATCGGCATCACCCGCATCAACCGCCTGCTGGATCTTTCAGTGGAAGCGGTCCGTCAGGGAAGGAACGATCGTGCCCGCAGATACGTCGGACTGGCCAGACGCATTGGTATGAAGACTCGTACCACCATGCCTAAAGACCGCAAATACTGCAAGGAATGCTTTCTCCCGATGGTTCCCGGAGTCAACTGCACCGTCAGATTGACCGGACACAGGGTCAGCATGAAATGCACGGAATGCGGAGCGGTGGGAAGAACACCGTACCTAAAGGAGCAGAGAACATGACTGAGAAAGACGCTAGAAAGGAACTGATGAGGAGAGCCAACGAGCTCAACATCACAGTCCACGTAGGCAAGGATGGCTTGGACCAGGGTCTGTTCGATGAGATCAACAACCAGCTCAAGAAGAACCGCCTGATCAAGATCAAGGTACTCTCCAACTCGGAAGATGGTGCAAAAGGCACTGCCGAGGCCATAGAGGAGGCCACAGGTGCGGTTGCCGTAGATGTCCGCGGCGGCGTCATCGTCCTGACAGACAAAAGGACCTGGACATCACTCTCCCAGAAGAAATTTTGAGGGTATCGCAGATGCTCGATGTAAACATCATAAGAAACAACCCTGACATGATCAGGGAAATGCTTAGAAACAGGAACAAGGACGAAACGATCCTGGACACATTCCTCGAGGCAGATTCCGAATGGAGGTCCCTCACCGATGAGAACAACCGTCTCAGGAAGGTAAGGAACGAGGTCTCCCTCCAGATCTCCAAGATGCCCAAGGGCGAAGAGAAGGATGCCAAGATCGCAGAGATGCGTGAGGTTTCCGAGAAGGTCAAAGCCAACGACGAGAGGATGAACGAACTCGAGAACATCAGGCAGGACTGTGTCCTCAACATCCCCAACATCCCCCACTCATCCGTACCGATCGGAAAGGACGAGAACGACAACGTCGTCGTCTACGAGAAGGGAGAGAAGAGGACTTTCGACTTCAAACCCAAGGAGCACTGGGAAATCGCAGAGGAACTGGACATCATCGATTTCGAGAGGGGAACCAAAGTCGCCGGAAGCGGATTCTACTGCCTCAAGGGCGACGGAGCCAGACTCGAACGTGCACTCATCAACTACTTCCTCGACATGCACCAGGACCAGGGTTACACAGAGGTGTTCCCCCCGGTCGTCGTCAACAAGAACGCCGTCATCGGTACCGGACAGTACCCCAACCTCAAGGATGACATGTACTACCTCGAGAGGGACGACATGTTCCTCAACCCCACCGCAGAGGTCCCCATCACGAACCTCCTGCAGGATGAGATCCTCGAAAGGGAGCAGCTCCCCATATACTACACCGCATACCTCCCCTCGTTCAGGCGCGAGGTCGGTAAACATGCGGACACCAGGGGAATCATCAGGGTACATGAGTTCAACAAAGTCGAAATGGTCAACTTCGTCCACCCCGACGACTCCTACAACAGGCTCGAGGAACTGAGGCAGAACGCCGAGGACCTCATCATCGGTCTCGGACTACCCTACAGAGTACTCCTCCTCTGCACAGGAGATATGAGCTTCTCATGCTCCAAGTGCTATGATCTGGAACTCTACGTACCTGGAAAGGATTCATGGTTGGAGGCCTCATCGGTGTCCAACTTCACCGATTTCCAGGCCAGAAGGGCCAAGATAAAGTTCAGGCCCGAGCCGCACCTCAAGAGTGAGTTCGTCCACACACTGAACGGTTCCGGACTCGCACTGCCCAGGACCATGGTTGCCATCCTCGAGAACTACCAGAACAAGGATGGAACCGTCACCGTGCCCGAGGTGCTCAGACCCTACATGAGGGGACAGGAGATCATTGGAAGGCGTTAAAGACGCATCCTCTCCAAACCCTCTATCAAACCCTTTGCCCCAATCCCCTTTCCTTTTACCATGAGTTTGGAACGTATATCGGCGGCACCATCCTCCAATGTCCTCGAGGATATGCCGTAGCACCCGGAGATGTATGCCTCCATGTATGCTGCCAGGAGATCGCATGCCTTGAGGTCCGACCCCGACCTTGTACCATATTGCGGATGAACCACATCTGTGAACGGATCGAACACCATGAAGCGGAACTCATCGTGCCACTCAGGCAACAACATGGGCATTATGGTGGATTCAACCATATCGTGCTCATATTCCTCGAGCAACTCTGCCAAACCGTCAACATTGACCTTGATGGGCGTGATCACATCCTTGGTGAGGACCTCTGGAAGATCGTGAAAGAGACCTGTGTAGTAATCGTTGTACACCTGATTGTCGTCGGCACCCGTGTCCAGATCGTGCAGATACATGGTGTTGGACACCATGAGGGAATGACCAAGGACGGTGGTGCGCGGGATGCGCGGAGTCCTCGCCCAACGCTGCTGGAACCTGAGCTGTCCGATGATATCGATGAAATCGAATGCATTGGAGGTCTTGCCCATGATCTCGCGTACACCCCTGAGGTCCACGTGCTGGTAGATCTGCTCATCTATCTCCCTGCGGGTATCGTCTATGCCGTAGATCGAACGGTTGGAATCGTAGATCAGATTGAACTCCCAGCGGGTAGCCAGATAATGTGCCGCACGAATCACGGCATCCTCGCGGGAATCCTTGTTGGATTCCAGATAGGTGATGAGACGATCCCTGAAACCTGGATCGCATGAGGGAACCATACTGTCGAACTGGGATATCACGAAGGAATTGACCTGCTCCCTCTTCTCGGACACCATCCTGTAGTACACCTGCGGCTTGAGGTCCGTGAGTACGGAACGCTGTATGAACGAGAACATCGTATTCTCGATCAAACGTCTCCAATCGATCCCGTTGCCTTCGGATTCCTCGTATTTGGCCAACATCCATGCGATGGCTGCCTTGTGTGCCTGTTTGTCCAATTCCGTCAACTCGACGGGACACAGATGGTCGTTCCACCTGTGCATATTGGAGGAATCGAAGAACATGTACAGTATCTCGGAATTCAGAGCGGGCATGTTCACGACCTCTTCGAACCACCCTTAGGAGAATCCCCATCGACATCCTGGATCTGGGACTCGTATGTCTCGCATACGACCTTGTTCTCCAGGGATATGGAGATGTATGTCACTACGATGATTGCCAGACCCACTGCAAACGGTACGTAATACACGGAACTGGCCTGTATAACATACAGGATGAATGAAACGAGAATCGCTACGACCCCCAACGCAAGGAACAGGGGCGAACGCGCGTACAGAACACTGGGTAACCGCAACTCCATCAGCAGAGGCTAAGGCCTCCATGTTTAACTATACTGCGGTTGTGGTAACCCCGCCCCGAAGGGCGGGTCAGGCCTCACTGGGAGGCCTGGATGAATCTGTTTATCACGAACTTCTTGTCCATGGATGCCAGGAATGATCCGATCCTGGGTCCTGCGGTCTTACCGATCAGGATCTTGTACAGGGCCTTGTAAGCTCCCTTGGAACCTATGGGAGACTCCTTGGCGATCTCCGATATGATGGTGTTGATGGTCTCGGCATCCCAGGGGCAATCGTTCATGCGTGTGACCAGAGCCTGGAAGAAGACCTTCTCGTTCATGGTGAGCTCCACATCCGCCGGGATCGACTGCTGGATGGAGAACTTGACCTGATCAGGGGCGAAACCGTTGAGCCAGTATCTGACACAGGAGACCCTGCGCTTGAGCCTGTCGATATCCTCGCTGGACGCTTCGGACATGTCCTCCGTCCTTGAGAGGATGTCCATGACACCATCGAAATCCGACGCCATCTGGACGACGTTGACGAGGTGCCTGTAGGGGACCTGCAGGGGGAGTTTCGAGGGTACATGGTTGTGCTGTGCGATCTCGTAAGCACGTACGGAGTTCTCCTCGGAATCCGTCCACTCGCCACCGAAGAACAGCCTCTCCATCCTGTCGTACTCGTCCGCCATGTCGAGCGTACCCATGCCGGAGTCGTAGTCGATGGCCCTGGAGGGGTTGACACGGAGGAACAGGTAGTTGAGGACCTCTGGAGGGGTCATGTTGATCGCATCGAGACCCGTGACGGAGCAACCGAGGGACTTGTGCATCTGTCCGACACCCTTCAGCTGGACGAACTCGTAGGGGATGGGATGAGGTGCCTTGCCGCCGTATATCTCGGAGACGAGCCTCTTACCGGAATCGTATGATCCACCGGCAGCCGCATGGTCCTTTCCGAAAGGTTCTGCGGATGTTCCAAAGATCATCCACTTGGCAGGCCACTCGAGCCTCCATGTGAGCTTACCGTCGCCCTTCCTGATGTCCGCCTTGCCGTGGTGACCGCAGTTACAATCGTACTCCACGAACGGGAACTCGTAGGTGTCGAAGATGGGTTTAGTGAAACGTCCGCATTTCTCACACACGGGGTTGTAGGGTGCGTAGTCGTCCTTGGCCTCCTTGCCGGTGACCTCGTGGAGAATCTGGATGATCTGGTCCCTCTTCTTGAATGTCTTATCGATGCACTCGGCGAATTTGCCCTCCTCGTAGAGTTCGTGGGTCCATATGATCTCACATTTGACTCCGAGGGAGTCCACTGCGTCCAGGAAGGGTTGCACGAAGTGGTGTGCGTAGTTCCTGTGCTTTCCACAGGGACAGGGGATCCTGGAGATGGGCATTCCGACATATTCCTCGAATTTCTCGGGAAGGAAATCATACCTTTTCCTAAGGGGATCGAACGAATCGATCAGATAGATCAGCCTTACCTCTTTTCCGAGTCCCTCTACGGCGCTGCGTACGGACTCTCCAGTGATGGCTTCCCTGAGACTACCTACATGGATGATTCCTGTGGGGCTGATACCGGTGGCGATCAGGGGATGATCGCAGGTGTCGGCCACTTCCTTCGCGACTACGTCTGCCCAGTGCATTTCAATCGGGCTTCGTATCTGCGTAATATAAATAGGTCTTTCGGTGAAGTTGGTTGTCAGACACCCGACAGAGCCCTGAACTCCTCCTTGAACTCGTCCGCACGCCTACGTGCAACCGAAGGGTCACGGGATTCCGAGTAAATCCTGAACTTGGGTTCCGTACCCGAGGGCCTGAGGAGGACCCACCCATCATCATAATCGAATCTCAGACCGTCCATGCGGTTCGCATCCTCACCCTTGTGCAGTTCCGCGATATGGTCCACCATGGTCCCGAGCACACTCGGATCGCATTCTATGGCATCCTTGACCGTATGGTAGACGGGCAGGGAATCCAACTGCGAATCCAGATCCCCATCGCGTATGATGGATTCCAGCATCCTGGCCGCACCCATGGCCCCGTCCCTGCAGAACTGATGGTCGGCGAATATCAGACCACCGTTCTCCTCGCCACCGAATATCCCTCCGTCCTCGATCATCCTGCGGGCTACGACCGGTGAACCGACGGCGGTCAGTTCTACATCGCCTCCGACTGAAGAAACGACATCCCCGACCAATGACGATGTCGCTACAGTGGTCACGACCTCGCCCGAACCTCCGTTGGACATGACCATCCTGCGAGCCAGCAATGCCAGGCTCTTGTCCCCTGCAACATATCTACCTGACCCAGTTATGAAAACCACGCGGTCGGCATCACCGTCATGGGCGATACCCAGGTCCGCATCGAACTCCACGACCATCCTCTTGAGGTCGGACAGGTTCTCCTCGGTCGGTTCGCTGTAATGTCCCGGGAACATCCCGTCCGGATTCGCATTCAGGGTGATGGTCCTGACCCCCAGTCTCCTGAGAAGCTGGGGAGTCGTGTTGACGGAAGCGCCGTTGGCACAATCCAGACAGACGGTCAGACCTGCGGAGCGTATGGCCTCCACATCGACTTTGGAGATGACGGCATCTATGTAGTCCTCGCCTGCACCTGTGACCGATCTGACAGAACCGACATGGTCCCAGGTCGTACATGCAAGGTCGCAGTCGTATGCATCCTCTATCGCAGATTCCTCCTCATGGGAACATTCCGTACCATCCGATGAGATGCACTTTATCCCGTTGAACTCCGGAGGGTTGTGGGACGCGGTGATCATGACACCTGCTGTGACCTCGGGATGGGTACGCACGTAATACTGCAAGGCGGGAGTGGGCACCATGCCCAGGTCGAGGACGTCGACACCCATGGACATCAGGCCCGCCGACACGGCACTGCGAACCATGTCTGAAGAAAGACGTGTATCCTTCGCTATCGCAACGGGTCCAGGACCCATGACCTTGGCTATGGCCTTACCCACTCTGAGGGCAAGCTCGCAGTCCAGGTAGTCGTTGGCCACACCGCGTATACCGTTGGTACCGAACATCTTCATTGTGATCGGATGCCGGAACGCATTCTTCCTTAATAATCGACAGGACGGTCGGAAAGCCTTTCCTTCATCAACATGACTGGTTTGACCTCGGCCGCGTCAACACCCCTCATGTCGGCCATTGTGACCGAGATGTAGTCACCCAGCATTATCGCACGGAACATGGCCTCCATCCTGCTGGATCCACCGACGTCGATGACGGTGAAATCACGGCCGGACCCCTCCAGGACGGACATGGCTTCCCTCACGGAATCGCAGAACAGTCCCTCCCCCACAAGGAATGTCAGAGCGAACACGTCGTTTTCGGATTTGGACCAGGACCTCAGACCTGAATACTTCATTCCCGGGAGGTTATCGCAGAACGCCACGTACTTGGAGTTCTCGTTGAACTGCGTCTTCCAACGGAGGACGACAGAACGTATGCTGTTATCCGCACATATGACTGGGACATGGCACATGTAACGCGATGCCAAATCGCGGACAGGGGATCCACCCGACTCCAGGAGGTCGCGGTACTCCCTGAGCGAGGGGAGCATGGAACGTATCTCATCCGATACGCTGGGACATCCTGAGGATTCCATCACCGACAACGTGTATCCGATCATGTACCCGATCGAGTGCCTCGGATGGAGACCCTTGGGCAACACGATGATCTGGTTGCCATCAGCCGATGCCAGACGCTCGAGAATCCCCCCGGACGTTATCACGACGATCCTGCAACCACGGCCCTTAGCCTCGTTGTACATCTCGATGGTCTCTGCGGTATTACCCGAGTAACTGGACACTATGGCGAGTGTCCTATCGCCCACCCATATGGGGAGGCCTGGACTCTTTATCACGGACACGGGGACCTTGGAGCAATCCATGCAACAATCAAGGACGACATCCGCGGTTATGGCGGAACCGCCCATACCGCACAATATGATGTTCTTGCAATCGGACCTTATGTTGGGATCGTATCCGAGTGTACGACCCAGATCGTCCACGAAGTTGTGGAGCTGCTCGGCGGTGCTGATGGAATCCGGCATCAAACCCACCTCCCTCTGGAACCGACAGCCACATCCGCCAGGATCATGCCGCGGAGGTTCTTGTACAACGGATCGGCCTTCTCACCGAGATCGATGTACATGACCGGGCGACCCTCGTTCTCCAGGATGTCGACCATGGACCCCACGATGAAATCGAGCAGCCCCGATGTCGTGGGCCCGTTGAGGACGATGATCCTCAGCTCAGGGGCATGAAGGTTAGGATCGAACCATCCCACCAGTTCGTTATGGTCGAACTCTGGAAGCTCCCCATGGAATGCCACCACCCCCCTGGAATCCAGATTGACCTTCCATCTGAGACATGCGGCCCTTACATCAGAGGTACCGTAAACAGCGGGCATGGACCCCTCCAGATGAGCCCTTATGTCGGATACCACCTGGGATCCGGATATGGATTCCTCGAAACGTTCCAACTCATCCAACAATCCGTGGAGACGGTCCGATGCGTCGGAGAAACCTGCGGACTGCACGATGTTGCAGAGAATCGGAATCTCACAGTATGTTGCTTCCTCTGGATCCATCCCAGAAGGCAGCATGAACACGTCGCAACAGCAACCTTCGCAGAACCTCGCGAGGGATTCGTCCGATGTTATGCAGAACAACCTGCATCCGCGGGAGGACATCTCATCGATTATGGTCCTGACCTCCGTCTCCTCGCCGGTATAGGATACGATGATGACCACAGTACCCTCACCTACCCAACCTGGAACACGTGAATCGCTGTAGACCGGTATGGGGACGCTCGAATGGTGGTCCGCATGACAGGATACCAGTTCCGCGGAAACACACGACTGGCCGAAAGCGAACATGCAGGCACTATCGGAACCAGGAACGGATCCGACTTCCAAATCCAAATACCTGCGGATATGATGCGTGACATGGCTGCATGGACCCTTCGTGCCACGCGATACATCATCCAAACCATCCATATTCATCCCATCCGAATGCGTACCGATTTCGAACACATTCACACTCTCTAATGGATGCTGGTATTATACCCTTATCCCATCAGATTCGTTCCCGCTGTATCCAGACATACGTTTGTAGAATCCATTCCCTTGGAAGCTATGTTTTTATATTAATCATGGATTCGACCCAGTATGGCAAAGAAGAACGACAGTGGTTTTCAGTCCTCTGCAGGCCTTATGAGGTATTTCGACACTGAGAATGAGAAAGGTCTCAGGATCAGCCCCAGGGCAGTTGTGGGACTCGCCATCGGACTCGTGGTCGTCGTACTCCTGCTGAACACCCTAGTACCTCTCTGAGGCCCATCAGGCGTTTCAGTGAATCACCTTTTAGCTTGGGCTATATCAAGCAGAATGATTCGACCCGACAGCATTGACTTCGGGAATTGAAAATAATAAAAGAAAAGGGGCAGTGCCCCGTTTGTTTGATCAGATACGGTCCTCTGCAAGGATCGTATACTCTTCCGGATACTTCTTCCTGAACATCTTGGTCAGTATCGGAGGTGCTATTATGGTCGTTGCAACAGACATCAGCACGACGACTGCATACAGCTCCTGGGACATCGCACCTGAAGCGAGACCTATGGAAGCTATGATGATTCCCACCTCACCCCTAGGCATCATACCGACTCCGACGATGTTGAAAGCAGAGTGGTTGTCCATACTCTTGTCCGCGATCCTGGTTCCGATTCCACAACCCACGTACTTGGTCAGAAGTGCGAGGACGATGACCACGACGGACAGGATGATCACGGATGTATCCGTGAGTGTGGATATGTCGACCTGCAGACCGACATTGAGGAAGAAGAAGGAGATCAGGAACGATGTTATGGATTCGACCTTGTGCTCCAACTCCCACTCCCATGCATAGTCTGCGAAGAGCATACCTGCGAGGAATGCTCCGATGATTGCTGCGAGACCGATGAATTCCGCAAACGCTGCCATGAACAGACAGACGATCAATGCGAGAGCCAATTTGTTGGCAGATGCAGGTACCTTTCCTGCTTCGATCGCCTTCCTACGCCTGTTATCGAAGTAATCATAGATCCTGGGTACGACGAACTTGCATGCCAGGATGATCACAACCACGAAGAGGACAGCCTGTATCGATATGGAAAGAATATTTCCGATCGAGAACCCGGATTCGGACATTCCCTTGACCACAGCCAGAACGATCATACCGAGAACATCGTCGATGACTGCGGCACCGATGATGATACGAGCCTCACGGGAATCCATGAGCTTCATGTCCTTGATTATACGTGCTGTGATACCTACAGAGGTTGCCACCATCGCTGCTGCCATGAACAGGGCGTGATTCATGTTGCCATCCACAGCCAAGATGAGTGCCAATCCCGCGATGAACGGAAGCACGACTCCCATAACTGCGGCCAACAAGGCGGCTTTTCCGGATCCGAGGAGGTCCTTGACCTTGGTCTCGAGACCTACAGAGAATAGCAGGAAGATCACACCCAGTTCAGCCAACGCATACACGATCGTGTAGATCTCGCTACCCATGTCCCCCTCTACACCAGGTACGGGCATCTCCAGGCCCAGCGTCTCCATCAGGGACCAATCCCCGATGGCGAGGTTAGCGATGAGAATTCCAATCAGTATCTCCCCGATCAATCCGGGAAGACCGAATTTGCTCACTATCGCTGAACCTACGCGAGCTAGTGCGAAAAGTACTGCCATTGCGAACAGTAGATTCAACAGTAATTCCATAGTGTACGGATTCCTGATGACTATATAATATTATTATAGAGAAAAACGCAGTGGATGGGGAAAAGGTTTGGTACCCTGCCAGAGGGTGTTGCATCTCCTTCAGAAAATGAAACAGACCGAATCATCGGCACCTGTTCCGTTTCCGAAGGAGAATGTGACGACCGGGGCGGGTGCTACGTGCTCGGCATCTGCTTCAGCAGGTGCGGACAGCATGACCGGTGCGGAAACCGGGAGTGAAAGCATGACCGGTGCGGAAGGAAGTGCGGGCACAACCTCTGGCACGGACATGCACACGGATTCTGCGGAAGCCTGTTGGACAGACTCCTCTGCGATCATCATCTCGTAGCATATGCGCTCCATGTCATCTTCAGGTAAGGAATCGTACTCGAACCTGAACACGGATGAGTCCTCATCCACATCAAGCTCGGGAACCGTTAACCTCATGAGGTCCCCTACCTCGTCGGTGATCTCCACCGCTGGCTCTGACCCGGACACGGCATCCGGGGTGACAGTCTCCCCGACTGTCAACTCAAAAGGGTTGCGGAGCCCCTCGTCGGACTCTTTCTCCTCTGTGTTGTTGACGGTCTGAAGAACCCCGTTCTTGAAACGGAAGCTCTTGGGACGGCGGACGGTCGGCTCTATGATCTCGACATCATCCAAACCTGTCATCTTGGTGGTGGGCAGCTTTACAGAATCCTTCTGGATTGTGCCTGAAGCGGATGTCTCCGCCATTTCGGATCCTGCGATCTTCGCAATGCCGACTGATCCTACATCTGAGGAGGGTGCGTCTCCCTCCAGCATCAGTCCCTCTAAAGCCGAGGGTAGGGTAGCAGCTGCAACGACGGGTTCATCCATCTTTGCGCTCTCCTCGACGGGCTCCACGGTTTCAATCGATTCCTCCTCGAATGCACCCACACACTCCTCAGCAGGAGCTGTGGATGCCTCGATGAAGGATGTGACGCTTGATGTCTCGGGCACCACTGCGATCTCATCGACAGGTGCCTCTTCCGGAGCTTCCACGAAGCCGAAGCTCTGGACCTTTGGCTGGGCTTCCACGACGGAGGTGGATCCCTGTTCGCTCTTGTACTCCTCCATCGCAGCCTCGATCTCATCCTTATGCTGGGAAAGGATCTCCTCAGCCTCGTTGTCCACATCCATCACGAGCTCGTACTCGTAGTCGGTATCGGCTTCCTCATTTTCAGACCCTGCTGCGGATACGGGCTCGGATTCGATTCCGGTGATTCCTTCGACCATCATGGTGGATTCTTCCACTGTGAAGGAGGCCTCGTCCACGAAAGCGGAATGCGGTACATCCTCAGGCGTATGCCATATCTCCGTCTCATCGACAGATGGCTCATTGGACATGACCGGCTCAGTCGCGATTCCATCGACATCGTGCTGGAATACATCTACAGACTCGACCACGGGGACAATATCCGGCTCGTCAT
The DNA here is from genome assembly GCA_017935945.1 of Candidatus Methanomethylophilaceae archaeon. Lineage (GTDB taxonomy): Archaea > Thermoplasmatota > Thermoplasmata > Methanomassiliicoccales > Methanomethylophilaceae > Methanoprimaticola. Next base: position 35,299 of record JAGBGN010000023.1, read on the forward strand.
CGATCTGTATCGGTTCGGAACCTGATGCATCGAAGGGCTCAATCATGTCGTCGAGGGCTTCCTCAACCACCTGACTGACCTCGTTCTGGGGAATCTCATCCGCCATGAACTCGTTGGAGGATGCCTCATCATCGATGAACTCGACGCCTCCGACATGGTTCACCACTTCGACATGCTTCATTCTGTTGAAATCCACAGTCGGTGTCGGACGGACAGTACCATCCACGACCTCTCCGATGGTCACCTGTATGTTGACACCATCGGATGTTCCGGTTTCGACGTTCTTGAAAAGTGTTTTGGTTACATCGCTTGCTTCCTGAACTGCACCTACATCCACACCTACGGATGATTGCGGTGTTGAGACATTGGAACCAACGAATTCCCCACGGCTACCGTTGACGACGAACAGAGTTCCATCATCGAACAATGCACTATCGGGGGTTTTTGATATGAAAATCTCGGACGTGTCGTCTATGTTGTATTTCTCATACCCATTCTTGTCCAGTTCACAGACTCCGGGCGTATAGACCGACAATCCTTTGCGATTGTTGAACATGTTCTGCAGGGAATTGCCTACATTCTTGGTCATACCGGTGAAGTGGCCCAATCCCTTCTTCAGAGCGTCCGCCGCACCAGCACCATTGAAACTGATGCCCTTGCGGCCGATTAGGCTCTTTGCAGAGCCACCGCTATTGCTATTGCGTGAGCTATCACTCATGCTATCCCATCCACGACTAGGTAGGATTTCATGGTTTATAAAGATATGATAAGTGTCCAAAAACGTCCATTTTCACTTAACTTCTAACGAATTTTACGTAGTCTGCTTTCCCCTCGGCCTGTATGTCCTTCAGCATGCTGGATAGCGTTGAGGATTCGCAGGAGATGACCATGACCTCGAGACACTTGTGGTCACGCAGGTGTGAATGTAATTGTGTCTTGATGTTCGCCTCGTATTTGGCCTGTATGAGCATCATCCAAGGATCTGCATGATTCCCCCTGACGATGACGAGAACGCCTTCAACGGATCCGTCCAGAGATTCTATCTCGCGTATATCGGCCAATGCAGCGTTTATCGCCGTACGTACCGCCTCCGACCTTCCACTGAGACCGTAGGTGTTTTGAATCTTCTCAAGGGCCTCCAAATTATCATCGTTCAATGATATACTAACAATTCCCATCTCATCACCTTAATAACATCATGTGATATTGTTGACAATTATTAATAAGCATACCTTAACATTTTAATAATAATTTGACGAAGACGTCATATGGACTCGATAGTGACCTTCATCGCGTACTCGGTTGTACTGCTCCTCGTCTCCATGGTCGGTGCAGCCGTACCTCGCGTGAGAAAACTGAAAGACAGTCAGGCACATCTTCTGGTCGCACTCAGTTCGGGAATATTCATCGGACTCCTGTTCCTACTCCTGCTGCCCGAAGCACTGCACGAGATAGAACACAGTGGACACGACATGCACACCGCGATGTACTGTCTGTTGGGAGGATTCGTCTTGATCATGTTGATCGAGGTCATAATCAAGCGTCTGTCACCCACGGACTGCCACTGCCACAGTTGCAATGATGCGCACAGCCACAAGATCACGACATTTTCATCGTTCATCGGACTGTCCGTCCATGCTGCCTGTGATGGTATGGCGTTGGCCGCAACATTCCTCGCAGGGGCAGAGATCGGTCTTGTCGCAACCGTGGGAATGTGTATCCACAAGTTCGTAGTGCTGTTCTCGCTATCATCGACAATGTTACTAACGGATTACTGCAACAAGCACTCCATGATGTACCTGGGATTGTTTTCCCTGATAACCCCAATATCGGGCCTGATTTTCTTCCTGTTGTTCAATGGAATAGACATACACGGAATGACTGGATTGCCCCTCATGTTCGCAGCGGGTACTTTCATGTACGTCGCACTGTGCGACCTCCTGCCTGAAGCATTCCATAGGGAAAAACAAAACCACAAGTCATTCGCACTCATCGTGTTGGGAATCCTGCTCATGCTCGTGATCTCAATCCTCTTCCCACACACCCACTGATGATTTGGTCGGCCCGTCACATACGGGTCGACCACAAAATCACGATATTTTTCGGTTCATTTATGTACAACATGCCCATGAACGATTCATGGAAGATGTATGGGTATGGGCAATATTCGGAGCCATTGTCATCATCCTACTGGCGTTAGACCTGTTTGTATTCAACCGTGGCAATGAAGCCATCAGTACCAAGAAAGCCCTCAAAGAGACGGCCTTGTGGATTACTGTAGCATTGCTATTCGGGGCATTCATGTTCATCCAGTACGGAACTGAGACAGGAATTGAATATCTGACCGCTTATGCTGTCGAGAAGGCGATGAGCATGGACAACCTCTTCGTGTTCATCATGATCTTCGCCATGTTCTCGATACCTGACAACCTGCAACACAAAGCATTGTTCTATGGTATCGTCGGAGCAGTGGTGTTCCGTGCAATATTCATATTCGCAGGAGTGGAACTGCTTGAAAGATTCCACTTTATCATGTACATATTCGGAATCGCATTGGTTTATGCGGCCCTCAAGACCATGTTCAAGAAGGAAGAGGTGGAGGAGCGTAACCGCGTAGCGGAGTTCATGTGCAAGCACTTCAAGGTATCCCCGCACCATGATGGCGACAAGCTGTTCACAGTGGTCGATGGAATCAAGATGATGACCCCCTTGATGATGTGCATCATCGTGGTTGAGCTCACAGACATAATCTTCGCTCTGGATTCGATCCCAGCCGTCCTGGCGATTTCAACCGACACCCTCGTCGTCTACACATCCAACATATTCGCGATCCTGGGACTCAGGTCATTGTACTTCGCAATCAGGGGTGGACTCGCTTCACTCAGATACCTCAAGTACGGATTGGGAATCATCCTGATGTTCGTCGCTGTGAAGCTTCTGATATCGGGATTCTATCACATCCCAGTGCTCCTGTCATTGCTTGTGATTCTCGGAACACTCGCTGTGACGGTCATGGCATCCCTTGCCGCAAACAAAAGATCCCCTGCGGTTTGAACAGGTGACCTGTCTGTGGGGGCCACCCCCTGCAGACAGACCACCAACGTTTCGACAAAGACCAATTTTATCTAGGCTGTCATCGATGTGGTTCCATGAAACAATGCATGGACTCTGAAAATCTCCACAGGCGTCTGAAGAAGATCTCCGGGCAGATTGCGGCAATAGACCGCATGGTGGATGAGGATGTGCCGTGCGAAGACATAATTGTGCAGATAAATGCTGCCAAAAGTGCCCTCCATAAAGTGGGGCAGATTGTCATGGAAGGACACATCCAGCACTGCGTCAGAGATGGAATAGAACATGGTGATCCAGACAAGACCATCGCCGAGTTCACCAAGGTCATTGAACAATTCTCCAAAATCTGAATGGCTATTGAATGTCGACTATCGACGTTTGTCGTATTCGACATTTAATCACCATTATATATTGACCCTCTGATTCAAGGGCATGACCGACAGCGAATCAATGCCGGCCAAAACCGCCAACCCAGCACCTCTGGGTCTACTCGGTTTCGGAATGACCACCATCCTGCTATCCCTCCACAATGCCGGGATCACAGAGCTGGATGATGTCACCCTGGCCATGGGGGTATTTTGTGGAGGACTGGCACAGCTCCTCGCAGGTATCATGGAGTATAGGAATGGAAACACGTTCGGAACCGTCGCATTCACGATGTATGGAATGTTCTGGCTCGCATTCGTGGCAATTAAACTCGATGTCTTCGGAATGGGTCACAACCTGACCAACATGGGATCGTTCTGTCTCATCTGGGGCCTCATGACGCTCGTATTGTTCATCGGTACGTTGAAAGGACGCGTCACGCTCCGCATCGTGTTCGCCACCCTAACCATAACATTCTTGCTCCTCTCCATAGCGGATTTCATGGGCAATGGAACAATAACGAACATCGCAGGATTCGTAGGAATCCTCTGTGGAGCCGCTGCATTCTACACGGCATCCGCCGAAATCCTCTTAGAACAGCACGGACGCGAAATTCTTCCGTTCTGAATCGGGCAAGGGGCCTCAAGCCCCAACCTCCCACAACAACGCACACACCATTTGTATACGGCGTTTCAAGGACCTCCCATACGTCGCCTCGTCGGTTCACGATTAATTGGACAGAACCACCAGCAAAAGCTACACAGAGATTCACAAACGCAACAGTTTTCGAATCGTAAAGCCACGATCAAAATGAAGAAAGAATAGTGCTCCCGTCGGGATTTGAACCCGAGTCGAAGCCTCGAGAGGGCTTCATGATTGGCCGCTACACTACAGGAGCAACAAGCCACTGGATACTAATTGCATATTTATTATTTACTGTCGTTCCGAACCCAAACCACATCATCTCATGGTACCCCATGATATGACGGACAGAGGCCATAGGTGTTGAGTTCCTTGCACTTGACGCTCAACAGTCTAGATCCTGAACGCCCCCTATTGCCATCTGACCATAGATCACCTTCCGGGCCCTGTTCGAACGTCTGTCATGTGTGAGGTACGATGGATTGGACGACCATGGATCGTCGGACCCTTTCACCTCCAAAGGTTTGGCACCCAGTGACTCCTCCATCAAATTGGATGCGTCCGCACGCAATGGCGTGTACACCGACATTATCCCCGCCCTGGATTGGTCCGCACATATCATGACAGCAAGATCCCTCGGAATAGGGTCAATCGAGATTGCGATACTGGCCTCCGACCCCTCTTTGCCGAAGAGAGATGGATCGACCATGATGTGTATGTAGAACTTCCCCTCTTCGAACAAGGTATCGTCGCGGGAACTTGCCATCCTCCAGCTACCTCCACCCAAATCCACCGCCAGATTCAATGTGTCAGAATCGTCACCCTGATGGAACCCCACGGTAGCATCCATCCTCCTCTGGATGGTTTCCTCGTCCTCGCCATCCGGATCCATGATGGTACCGAACAGACACATGGGCCCGGGAACCACCGCACCTCTGGATGCCCGGTAGTTGGATGCATCCACAGACAGCACAGAGAACGAGTAGCTGTACTCCACGAGATCTTTCCCTTCGAGTGCCTCTGACATGAGACCATGGGCATCCTCCTGGCGAGATGTATACACGCTCATAGACCCTGTCAGTTTTGTACTGCTGCATATCCGCAACGCAACCTCGCGGGGAACGGCGTCTATGGTCACCACGGTAGTACCGACCCTCTGTCCACGCATGTCGATGGGCTGATACACGATTCAGAAAGATCCCGGTACGATGTTGTCCGTATCACCGATCTCCAATGGAATAGTTTCATATCTCCCGCCCCCGAGGGACCTAGCTAGACCAGATCGGAACCTTCCATGTGGCCCCCTGCAACATCGTCCATGATCCCTGCTTTGAAACCTCCGGACACGGGCTTCATCGGTTTCACCACATGCTTACGGCAGTAGTAAGTGACGATCACCATCACGATGATCAGGATGGTACATATCACGAATCTCAAGATCGGGGAATCCATTCTATCACCCTTGTCGCCGACCGGAGATATCCATAGTCGAACCGTACGGGATACGGCCCGTGATAACTGACTCGAGACCATACCGGTACGAATTGTTCAGACAGAAATCCGCGTGCGTCTATATATCGTGGACGACGGAGTTGAGGATACAACCACAAAACAATCGATGGATGATGAACCACAAGGATGTGTAGAGAAGAATAGTGCTCCCGTCGGGATTTGAACCCGAGTCGAAGCCTCGAGAGGGCTTCATGATTGGCCGCTACACTACAGGAGCAACAAACCTCATGATACAACAATTGTATAAAAAACTTACTGCCATCCGAGTGCATCGATGGAGTCGGATGGGCCCATGAGAACATTCATGGACCCAATCCAACGAATAATCGATTAGAAATCGTTGGGACGGATCGGTGGAAGCCTCTTGTGCTCCATCGATTCCACCTGCCGACGGATCTCCGCGATCTTCTCCTTGGGCAGGTTGGTGTCGTTGGCGATCTGGACATCAGAACGGTCCTGCTCCATATCGAATAATATTCCATCCAGGTCGTTGTACGTGATGCCCATATCGGATTCATCGGTCTGTCCCTCCCACAATCCGGCGGATGGGGGCTTGACTATGATCTCCTCGGGAATGCCGATGATGCGTGCGATCTGTCTGACTTCCGTCTTGTACATGTTGGCAAGAGGGGTCACATCACATGCACCGTCTCCGAACTTGGTGAAGTAACCCATCATTATCTCGCTCTGATTGGAGGTTCCCATGACAAGGTAGTTGCGCTTCTTTGCCAGATTGTACAGGACAATCATCCTGCACCTTGCGGAAATGTTCCCCCTCTCAAGAGGCGTCTCCTTGCCTGTCAGAAGAACAGCGGCCAGTGCATCAACTGCAGGCTGTATGTCCACAACCTTGTACTCGGTACCCCAGGCCTTGCACAGATCCTTCGTGGTCTTGTAATCCTCGGCAGGGGTGACCCTTGACGGCATGAAAACATTGAGGACCCTTTCAGGACCTAGTGCATCCACGCACAACTTCGTGACCACGGCAGAATCGATTCCGCCACTGATACCTATCACCACCCCGTCACTTCCGATTCCATCGACGGTGGTCTTGATGAAATCGATGAGGGAACCGACGTCCTCCTCGGTGATATTGGGAATCTTGACTCCAGTCATCACGGCATAATCGTCTGGAATGGTAATAAGGTTTGGTAATCTGGATAAACCTCCAACCGTTACCTGTGCACTATGAAGATGACCATCGGACTGTGCCAGATTGAGGCTGCCATCGGGGATGTGGAACGGAACATGGATCGTACGATCGAATGCCTTGATTCGTACGATGCGGACGTGTACGTGTTCCCAGAACTGTTCCTCACCGGATATGGGGCGGACTACAGTCAACTAAAGGAGAAGGTTGAGTCGTCCAGCAGGGTTTTGTCCGATACCTGCAGAGACAGGGATTGTGCAATCGTCATGGGAGCACCCAGATATCAGGAGGGGCTAGTCTACAACAGCATCCTGTTCTATTCACCGGATGGAGATGCATACTATGACAAGATCCATCTGGCACGCTTCGGGATCTACTCGGAACATATGTTCGAAGCAGGGAATAGACCATGTATCGCCCATCACCACGGCATCGGCATTGGCTTCTGCATATGCTACGACATATTCTTCCCAGAAACCCTCCACGCCGCATCCGTGAACGGTGCATCCCTGAATGTATGTCTGGCAGCGTCCGCCGAACAATCCAAACCCTTCCTGGACACGGTCCTCCCGACCAGAGCCCTCGAGAATGTCAGCTACATGGCTTATGTGAACAACATAGGCATCGTGAACGGTCTGAGGATGCACGGCTGTTCCCGTGGATTGGATCCATTCGGAAGGACCCTGGTTGACTGCCATACGGACAAATGCGTCATGACATTCACTGTGGACACAGAGGACCTGGCAGAGAAACGTATGGTCCGCAGACATCTCGAGGATTTCAGAGCCGACATCAAGTGGTATGGGGAGGAATGAAAAATTATTAATACAAAAACCATCTCTCCCGGTTGTAAAGCCGAGATGGCCCAGCCCGGTAAGGCGCGAGCCTGGAAAGCTCGTGGGAACTTTCCCTCGGGAGTTCAAATCTCCCTCTCGGCGCCATTCTTCTCTATCAACTACATCTGAAGGTGTGTTGTTCGTCCTTTTCATCTCGTTTCACCTATACGCGCGCACATATGTATTAAAATAATAGCCGATGGTTAACGTGGACATTGGTGCGCAGATGTTAGTGAACGCTGAACTATTTGTCAAGGACCTGCCCGGTCAACTGGTAGGCTCCCTGGAACCTATATCCTTGGTAGATGGAAACATCATGGGGGTCGTCCACAACCGTGAACGCATCGTCAACCACAGGATCTGTCTCAACGTCACATTCGAAGTGGAATGCCGTGAGAAGCTCGACAAACTCCAGAGTATCTGGAAATCGAAAGACGTCATAATCTCCAAGATGGATTCCGTGTACAGGACATTCACCATGGAATACCTCCTCATCGGCAAGATCGATGGACCGTATATCGAGAACCTAATCGAGAGGGCATCCAAACAGATGACCCTGGATGCCATCGACGTGAGGTACTCATCCGGCTCTGCAATATCCGACAAACGCACGGGAATGATCTCCGTGAAGACACTGAGCGAGGAGGACATGGATAAATTCGATTCGTTCCTCAGTTCTGAATGCAAGAAGTCAGGCATCACCTATGTGAGGGGGATCTGAAATGAGGATATTCATCTGTGGTTTCGGAACCGTCGGCCAGGGATTTGCCGAAGTCGTTGCGGACAAGACATCGTATTTCAAGAAGAGGTATGGTCGCGATGCGATAATCGTCGGCGCGATGGATTCCAAATCGTATGTGGTCGATCAGAACGGATTGGATCCCATCGGATTGGTCGCCACGAAGAAGGACAGCAAACGTGTGGGGGCAAACACCTACACGGATTCCACCGCAGTCCTGGACATGGTAGACTACGACATACTGGTGGAGGTCAGTCCGACCGATGTGAACACCGGAGGCGTGGGTCTCATCAACATAAAGCATGCACTTTCGAAGGGCAAGGACGTGATCACGGTCAACAAGGGCCCCCTCGCACTGAAATTCAGGGAACTTATGGATCTGGCCAAAACCAATGGATGCCTCCTCCGTTTCGAAGGTTCCGTAGGGGGTGCGATGCCCATAATCAACCTCTGCACAGAAAGTCTGGCAGGCGGGGAGATCAAATCCGTACGCGGAATCCTGAATGGTACATGCAACTTCATCCTGAGCAAGATGGACAACGGTCAGCCGTTCGAACAGGCATTGAAGGAAGCCCAGCAGATGGGTTATGCCGAGACAGACCCCACCAATGACATCGAAGGCTATGATACCGCCTGCAAGGTGGTCATCCTGGCCAATTCCGTGTTCGGAAGGGATGTGTCCTTCAAGGATGTGGACATCACAGGAATCACATCGATCACGGAGGATGCCATCTCCATGGCCGCATCACGCAACATGGTCATAAGGCTCATCGGAGAAGTGTCTGCAACCAAACTGGAAGTGAGCCCCAGGCTCGTCCCCAAGGGACACCCCCTCGGAATATCCGGTACCCTCAACACAGCGCAGATTCTCAGCGATATCGCTGGTCCGATCACAGTCTCCGGACGTGGTGCAGGTCGTCTCGAGACCGCATCTGCTATACTCAGCGACCTGATCGCAGTCATGGACAAGAGGTTGCTCTGAGATGAGCGTGAAGATCTTCGATACCACATTGCGTGATGGGTCGCAGACCCTCGGTATCACGTTCTCCTGCGAGGACAAACTGGACATCCTGAAGAAACTGGATGAATTCGGAGTCGATTTCGTCGAGGGAGGTTGGCCTGGATCGAACCCTCGTGATGATGAGTTCTTCAGGAAAGCATCCGAATTGAATCTGAAACACTGCGAACTGGTGGCATTCGGAAGCACCAGGAGATTCGGTACCAGTGCATCCGAGGACCAGGGCATGAAACTGCTTGCGGATTGTCCGGTTGAATGGTGCTGCATATTCGGCAAATCCTGGGATTTCCAGGTGACCACCGCACTCGGCATAGAATTGGAACAGAACCTCGAAATGATATCGGACAGTGTAAAGTTCCTCAGGGAATCGGGGAAGAAGGTCATGTTCGATGCGGAGCACTTCTTCGATGGTTACAAATCCAACCCGGAATACGCCATCAGGGTGTTGGAAACCGCACACGCCAGTGGTGCAGAATGGTTGGTGCTCTGCGATACCAATGGTGGATCCCTGCCATCGGAGGTGTCCGAGATCGTGGAACAGGTGCTCATGACATTGGATGCCCCGTTGGGCATACATTGCCACAACGATTCCGACCTCGCAACCGCCTGCTCGATCGCTGCAGTGGATTCGGGTTGCACCATGGTACAGGGCACGATAAACGGACTCGGAGAGAGATGCGGTAATGCGAACCTATGCAGTATAATCCCCAACCTTGTGTTCAAATCTGGGTACGAGCTCGACAACATAAGGATGGGGGACCTGACCTCACTCTCCAAATACGTTGGTGAGATCGCCAACATGACCTTGCCGGACAGTATGCCCTATGTGGGAGAGAGGGCGTTCGCCCATAAGGCCGGCATACACGTTTCTGCACTCGTCAAGGACACCCGCACATACGAGCATATCGACCCATCGATGGTCGGCAACAGCCGCAAACTCCTCGTATCGGACATGTCCGGAAAATCCAACATAAGCGAGAAACTCAACGAACTCGGTCTGGAGGTGTCCGATGACAGCAGGGATATCGCCAACAAGATCAAGGAGATGGAGAGCATGGGTTACCAGTTCGAAGGTGCCGATGCAAGCTTCGAATTGCTCGTCAAGAGACTGAGGAATGACATAGAACCGATGTTCAATGTCTCCGGATTCACCGTGTACACGGACGACCGTGGAGGACAGATGATGGACTCCGAGGCGAGCGTGAAGGTGTATGACATGGAAGGCAACATGGAGCACACCGCTGCAGATGGTAATGGGCCGGTCAATGCTCTGGACAATGCCTTGAGGAAGGCACTGATGAAGTTCTTCCCCGTATTGAAAGACATAAGGCTCACGGATTACAAGGTACGTGTACTGGATGAGAAATCCGCGACCGCCGCCTGTGTAAGGGTTCTCATCAGATCCACAGACGGCAACGATAGCTGGACCACCGTAGGTGTGTCCGACAATGTAATTAGAGCGAGTTTGGTCGCTCTCGTAGATTCGATTGAATATGCACTCATAAAACATTCAGAGGTAAGACCATGAAGAGAATAATCATCACGCTCGTAGGAAAGGACCATGTGGGCATCATCGGCCCCGTCTGCAACTTCTTCGCAGACAACAACATCAACATCCTCGATATCAAACAGACCACTGTCCAGGAGTACATCAACATGATGATGATTGTCGACATAGAGAAGTACGACAAGGATTTCGATACCCTGGTTTCCGATCTGGACAAGACCGGCGAGAAGGTATCATGCATCATCAAAGCCCAGCATGAAGAGATATTCGAGATGATGCACCGTATCTGAGGTGGTTTCTTGGTAGAGATGAAAGAAGTGTTCGAGACCAACGACATGGTCTCACACGAGAACCTTGATGTAAGGACCATCACGATGGGTATCAGTCTCCTCGACTGCATAGATTCGGACCTGGATACGCTGTGCAAGAACATATACGACAAGATCACAGCATCCGCCAGGGACCTCGTCAGAGTCGGCGATGACATAGGATTGGAATTCGGCGTCCCTGTCATAAACAAGAGGATATCCGTCACACCCATCGCATTGGTGGGTGGATCCGCTTGCAAATCACCTGAGGACTTCGTCAAAGTCGCTGAGACACTGGACTCCGCCGCAAAGGAGGTGGGCGTCAACTTCATCGGAGGATATTCCGCACTCGTCCAGAAGGGTATGACCCCGGCTGACAGGAACCTCATCCTCTCTGTGCCCGAAGCACTGAAGAGGACCGAACGTGTCTGTTCCTCCATAAGCCTCGGATCCACCAAGACAGGCATCAACATGGATGCCGTCAGGCTCATGGGAGACATCATCCTGGAATCAGCAGAACTCACCAAGGAGGATGATTCCCTCGGTTGTGCCAAACTCGTCGTGTTCTGCAACCCTCCGGACGATAACCCGTTCATGGCCGGAGCCTTCCACGGAGTTACTGAATCGGACCGTATCATCAACGTCGGTGTTAGCGGACCTGGCGTCGTCAAGAACGTCCTCTCCAAGGTCCGTGGAGAGAACTTCGAAGTCCTATGCGAGACCATCAAGAAGACCGCATTCAAGGTCACCAGGGTCGGACAGCTCTTCGCCAAGGAGGCTTCCAGAAGACTCGATGTGCCCTTCGGCATCGTTGACCTCTCCCTTGCCCCCACCCCTGCAGTGGGAGACAGTATAGCAGACATCATACACGAGATGGGAATGGAGTACGCAGGAGCCCCTGGAACCACAGCCGCGCTTGCAATCCTCAACGACCAGGTAAAGAAGGGAGGAGTCATGGCATCATCCTATGTCGGTGGACTCAGTGGAGCATTCATCCCTGTAACCGAAGACAAATCAATGGCATATGCGGCTGAGATCGGTGCACTTACCCTCGAGAAACTGGAAGCGATGACATGCGTGTGCTCTGTCGGTCTCGACATGATTGCGATACCTGGAGATACCCCTGCAACCACCATCGCCGGCATAATCGCTGACGAGATGGCCATCGGCATGATCAATCAGAAGACCACAGCCGTGAGGATCATCCCTGTCATCGGAAAAGGCGTTGGGGATGTCGCGGAATTCGGAGGACTTCTGGGTGAAGCCAAGATCATGCCTGTGAACAAATTCGGTTGTGCCGACTTTGTGAACAGGGGCGGAAGGATTCCCGCACCCATCCACAGTTTCAAAAACTAAACAAGTGGGCATGCGCCCACATTTCCTTTTGTTTTGACGTTTTCCCACTAGGACCGTGAATCGATTCACAACGGCCCGAACCACACATAATTCGGACATCATAAACCCAATCAAAGGGGCGACAGTAAATTTGAAAACATAAAATCCAAAAAAAGAGAAAAAGGATTATCGGCACCCGAGGGTGCCAGAGAATCAGTAAAGAAACGCAAGGTGGGGGCAGAGGGATTTGAACCCCCGTCAGCGGGTTTCCACTACGGGAGGAGCTACCTCCCGCGGAATCAATGAGTCATCGCTCCAGTTAGTCATCAACTACTGTCAGCAAACCCATTTACAATCACGCTCAATAACTGGAGCCCGCCAGTCTGCCAGGTTAGCCTATACCCCCTGGAGTGTGATAGCAGGTGCGATCACTTCTTGCGCATCTTTGCTGCTCTCTTTCTTCTTCTCATTTTCTTCTTGCGCCATTTCCAACGCTGGTTACCGCGTTTCTTCCAGGCGCGTGAGCCTCTCTTCATGTTGTTTCCTTCCTTGGAATGCGTCATCACGTACGTGATGCTTCCTTGGCGGGCCCGTCGGGATTCGAACCCGAGGCGTCTGGCTTAGAAGGCCAGCGCTATATCCTGGCTAAGCCACGAGCCCACTCTTAGCCCCTCCATCTTCTTCTATGATATAAAGTTTCCTGGGATTACAGATGTAAGCCCAGGAAACATTTCGGGCAAAATGCCGTTTTATGTTCACAGATTATCGATTGAAGACTCGATTGCAGACGTATCGATGTAGTCCATGATCGAACCATAGCCCATGAACATGAAGATCGCTTCAACGATACACACCAGACCGAGGAGTCCCAGCATCGGCCAGCAGTTGAACAGCTTTCCGAACAACATGACGATTGCTTCGGCGAAATTGGCGATCATGTACACCATGGAACCGATTATGAATGCCACGACGATCCTGGGCCAACCCTCTGACAAGGGTGTCAGATCGATACTATCGAACAACATGGCCCCATTCAAATCGCCCATGGCCAGATAGATTATGACCATGACGAACAACGACATGATTGCTGCGACGTGTACATCACGGAAAGGACGTATGATCAAAGTGAATGCCGCTATGGAGACTATCACTGATGTCACCAACTCCCACTGTCCATAGAACACGACAGCCTCTGAAGCCATGATGACACCGAAAATCAATCCAAGAAGGACCAGGAACTTGTATTTCAAAGACTCCTTTCCCTTGAGATACATTATTACGATCAACAGTGCGAGAATACCGCCGATCATGAGTATCGTCTCGGGAACATTGCTGTTGAACCAAGACTCTATAGTTTCGGTACCCATGAGTGGAGATTGATTATAAAGTATAAAACCCCCGCTAGGGGGCTGTTTTTGATTGGGTTTATGCGATCTTGCTTCCGGCGTTGGGAGTGGCACCCTCGTCGTAAACCTCTGCGACATCGAATGCCCAGATGGCTCCGGCCCTGAGGTTGATCTTGGCGAGGTTCTCGTTCATCTGATCGAGCATGGGTCCCTCTGCGATGCGGACGGGGTTGGCGAGAACGATCTCGTAGGACTCCATTCCTGCAGAGATGAGGATTGCAGCCTTGGGGTTGGCACTGAGGTTGGCTGAAGCCCTCTTCATGAGGACTTCTCCGACTACGACCTTGTCAGCAGCAGGAGCGACGATGCTTCCGCAGACGATTGCGTGAGGCTGTCCATCAGCCGAAGCGGTCACGAGTGTCTTGGTAGTGCCCTGGCCACCCAGGAGCTCCATTACATTTGCAGGTATATTTGCCATATTTTCACCTGAACACGAATATCCAAGAACATATTTAGCGGGTTTGTATCATCAATGTAACTGAATACTCATGTTCTCCAGTGGAAGCTCTAAGATTCTTAGAATCGAGTTAAATGTTCATATTTAACTAATAACTACTAAGACCATGGACCAACGTTTCGAGAGAGAAACATCGTCTGTACAGGAATTGTCATTCGACCAACTGAAGATGTTCCTCGAGGGGACTGCTTTGAAGTACAATACTCTAGCATCGTCTTTACAAGATGATGATGGACTCTACAACAACCTAGCCCTCCTGCTATCTGATCAATGCCCCTGGCAATTCGTCCTTGTTTCCAAACACTATGGGACTCTCAGAATCACCCAAGGTTCGATTCTTGTACAGATGATGGACATCTTGGAAACGATAAACAGCGTGAATCCCTTACGGATCATTCCTGGAACCGTAGGCCCCATCAGGAAATTTCCCAGACCTGCCATACGTGAATCGATTTTGAATGCCATGATACATTGCGACTATTCCCAGATGCTGCCTATCGTCATAGAATACGATGATGAGATATTCAGTATCGTATCCCCCGGAGGATCATGGTTATCGGATAGATGGGTCTGTAACGGCATGGAGGCCCGCAATGAGGATCTGGCCACCATACTGCTGGAACTCGATCTGATCAAACTGAAGGGTCGCGGCATGTTTCACATAAAGGACGTGTACCATCGTTCGGGAATGGTTGCAGCATTCACGGACAACGGTAGCCATTTCACAGTCAACCTTCCTTCGATGACCCATCCAGCTCGAAACAAGGACGAACGCAGAAGGCGTCTCAAATCCATCTTGGAGAACAAGAGACGTATCGATGTCAGGACCGCATCGAGACTCTTGCAGTCCTCTCCCTATGCCTCAGGAGAAGCACTGGAGGGGCTTGTGGATGAGGGATTCGCATTCTCAATGCTACGCGGTGGGAACAGGATGTACTACCTCTGCGATACAGGGGACAAACACTTCCCAATCGGTCTCAACGACATAAAGAAACAGGATACTGAAACCAGCAGTGGTGGATGAGATGACGAACCACTGGAAAGAACTCAGTAAATGATAGAACGAAGAATGGTGGACAGGGCGAGATTCGAACTCGCGGCCTCTACCATGCCAAGGTAACGATCTTCCAACTGATCTACCTGCCCAACAAACCAGAAGAACTCTTCATCGTATATAAACTTTTTTAATTGTATAATCCTCAGGATTCCGCGGATGGGAACGGAGGCAGAAACATGAGGGAACTGGTGGATGACCAATACGGTGTGTGACGCCGGTCGGCCCTTCTGGGTCGACCGGTGATGAAAATAAGGGGATTGATGTTTGAATCACTCGAAATGAGTGTTCAGTGTGGATTGGAACCTGTGTACCTCGCCGGGGATGTGCGTGGGATACTTGTTGTTGACACAAGCCAGGCACAGGTCATTCTCCTTGAATCCCAGAGCCTCGATGAGTCCGGGTAGACTGATGTATCCGAGACTGTCTGCACCGATGATCTCACGGATTCCCTCCACATCGTAGTGGTTGGCAATGAACTCGTCCCTACCTTTCATATCGACACCGTAGTAGCAGGGTGCTATCACGGGAGGACATCCGATACGGACGTGGACCTCTTTGGCACCCGCCTCACGGAGCATGGACACCAGGATCTTCAAGGTGGTTCCCCTGACAATACTGTCGTCGACAATCATGATACGCTTGCCGTTGACCGTGCTCTTGATGGGAATCATCTTCATGGAGACGGCGAACTCCCTCTGGTGCTGCTCGGGAAGGATGAATGTCCTTCCGGCAAAACGATTCTTCATGAAACCTTCTTCATAAGGTATGCCTGCTGCGCACGCATATCCGATCGCGTGTGCACGACCGGAATCGGGAATGGGCATGACGAGGTCGACATCGGCGGGACACTCGCGTGCCAGGATCTCACCGATCTTCCTACGTACATCGTAGACCTCCCTACCATCGATGACGGAATCGGGTCTGGCGAAGTACACCCACTCAAACATACAGAACGCCTTCGGATGATCACCGGTTGCGGGATATGATTTGTAACCATCCTGGGTGATCTCGCAGATCTCGCCGGGCTCGATGTCCTTGATGAACTCGCCCCTGAGTGCATCTATGGCAGAGCTCTCGGATACAACGATATATCCGTCATCGAGCTTACCCATGCAGAGGGGACTGAATCCGTACGGATCCCTGACACAGAACATCCTGCCGTTGACCATTATGGTCAATGCATAGGCACCATCCAGTTCATTCATAACGCCACGGATGGCCTTTATGATGTCATCACTCTGCTTCATGTACCTTCCAAGAAGCTTTATGATGAGCTCAGCATCAGAGGATGTGGTGAACGCGGAACCCTCCGCCATGCACTTCTTCCTGAGCTCGGAGCTGTTGGTCAACTCACCATTGTGTGCGAGAGCGACATCGCCGATGTTGGTCGCAACAGTAAACGGCTGAGCATACTCAATGCCTTTAGAACTGGAGGTAGAATACCTCACATGTGCGATTCCGACCTTCCCCTGGAGTGCTTTCACATCATCCCGAGGAAGGGCGAAATCTACGAGACCGTTCCCTTTGAGGGTATTGATTGAACCCTCGTTAAAAACGGAGATTCCAGCACTTTCCTGTCCACGGTGCTGGATGATCATGAGGGCCGTGTACAAAGCCGATGCGACATCGTTGTTTGCACAGATCCCGACTACGCCACAACTATGTTCCGGCCCGCTCATGAGAATCGCCTTACTCACGAAGCTTAGCCCAAGTGTAAGACCTGAGTTTTGCGGTCTTTCCGTATCCGCAAGAAGCACAGGCACCCTTCCTTACATGGTAAGAGCGCTTTCCGCACCTGCGGCAGGGGATGTGTGTCTTGTATTTGTTGTGTCTTCCTTGAGCTGCTGTTCCTGCTCCCATGATCAATCTCTCCTTATGGTGAAATGTATATTACATTGTCCCCGCGGACAATGGCCAGGTTATGACGCCTTACGAACTGTCCTTCGAGATACTCCTCAGCGTTCCTGAGAACCACATTCATATGTGGATCGTATCCGTCCAGGACTCCACGGTACTCACGCCTGCCCTTGAGCTCGACGATGACGTTCTTGTTCACCGCCTGACTGAGTACGTTCAAAGGTTTCATCATAGATGGCACCTTGAAGTCCATACGGGATACAGTATTTGAAGATATCGCATCCCCGATTACACGAATGCGCCTATCGCCGGTGCATCCAGACGATCCATGTCATAGAAGATTATGGCCTCCCTCATGGCGTCCTCACCGCACCCGATTCCCATGAAATGATCCAGCATGGACATCCTCCACAGCAGGTCCATGACCGTGACAGCGAGACACCCGTAGTACGCGTTCGCCATGTCATCCTCGTATCCGTTCTGGTCCATCAGTGCGAAGACACTACCCATAAAGCTGTCCCTGCCGTTCAGGATCTGAACGTAATCGGCCAGGACACGCACGGCCCCCTGGTCCGGAACCCTCAGACGGATATCGGTGGCATCTGCGAACGCCTTGTGGTGAAGCTCACCATCATCATCCATGACCATCCACTCGATCTTTCCATCCACCGCCATGAACATATTCCAGTTCCACTCGGGATCACAGTACACGGGAACACTGAGTGGATCATCCGATGACATGGAATCCATGGCGAGATCGCGTCCAGCTTCCTCCAGAGACTCCATGTCGACACGGGTCTCAGGTTGCAGGGTCGAAAGATTCATGACAGGTTCGATAGCCGACATGTCCATTATGCGACTGAGGTATGCCAGATCTGTGAACATGGATATGTTCTCGGACACATTCATGCGTAGCATGGAGGGGTCCGACATCACCCCTGCCTCACGACAGTTGGCGAAGAACTGCTTGTAGACGTCCTTGGCCTCGACCAATGCGGCGGATATGCGACGGTCCGCATCGTCCACCAACACCTTTGATTCGAGGAGGGCGTCTTTTCCCGTACCCATCCAAGCTCCCCTGCATGAGAGGTTCAGCTCGACCTTCACCTTGTCACTGACGTAGAGGTGATAGGGGTACTGCTTGCAGTACGCTGTCCTGTGATCGTAGATCTTGCAACGACGGTTCTCAAGGAACACGCATGAACCGCGGCCTTTCTTGAGCGCCAGTGCGAAGTATGGCACAGGTCCGGGGATCTTCACCATCGATTCGGGATGGTTCTCCCTGAAGAACGCACGCTCTTCCGGCAGGACCTCCGGCTGACACAGGCAGCACATCCCGCATTCAGGTGGACAATCGACCAACTTTCCCGTAACCTCTGAATAATCAACCTCGTAATCAACCACAGATATCCGCCCCGATGCTTTCTCCACAGAACTCTCCGTCTTCCACCTGTACCTCCCCCCTCAATATTACGGTATCGGGATACACCGCGGACATACCACCGTAGGGGCTGTGTCCACAACGGCTGTGCAAAGACCTTACATCCACATTACGGGACTTGCGGAGATCGAATATCGTGAAATCGGCATCGAAACCGGGCTTTATCGCACCCTTCCTCATACCGAAACAACTGCCTGGGGATTCTGCGGCCATGCCGACCAACGTGCTCATGGGGAGGAGTCCGTCACGGACCATCCCCATCATTATGGGAACCGTCGTCTCGACACCCGGCATTCCTCCGGGCGCTGCATCGAAATCCTGCATCTTTTCCTCCAGGGTGTGCGGTGCATGATCCGTACCGACCATGGTGATGTCCCCCTTCAGGAAACGTGACATCAGACCTTCACGATCGGCCTTGTTCCTGATCGGAGGGTTAACCTTGTAGAACGCATCGGTGTTCCTGTCGACATCGAACAGCATGTGATGTAGTGTCACTTCGGTGGTGAATCCGAATCCACGGGCCAGATCCAACCCCTTGGTGGTGGTGACATGGCATACGTTTATCCTTGAACCTGGGAAATTGGTTCCTAGACGACTGATGGCGTTCCATTCAGCCTCTGCGGGACGGTTCCTGAGATGGTCACGGGTACAATGCTCTTCAGCATGACCCATCATCGAATCATCCTCCGCGTGTACACTCATGCGCTTGCCCGTGGCAAGGACGTCGCGTACTGCGGGGATGAGTTCACTGTCGTCGTTCAACAGGATGTTTCCAGTGGTCGAACCCATGAACAACTTGAACCCGGGGACCATGGGGGCCAACATCCCCGCGTTTATCCCGGGCGTGACTGCAACAAACAGGCCGTAATCGACATAGGAACGTCCGCGTATCGATGATTTCTTGTCCATGAGTGTACGATGGTCCGATACGGGGGGTTTCGTGTTGGGCATATCCAGAACGCATGTGACCCCTGCGTTTATGGCAGACATGGATCCGGATTGGAAATCCTCCTTCTGAGTCATGCCTGGATCCCTGAAATGCACATGGGGATCGATGAATCCCGGAAGCAGGACATCGCTCGTCCCGAGCTCCACCCTCTCATCACCACCACGGACCATCTTACCCACGGCGACGATCCTGCCGTCGTTGATTCCGACTTCGGTATAGGTCAACTCACCGTTGACCAAAGCCCTCCCACAGATCACCTTCTCTATTTCCAAGAGATCACCTCACGAACGGATGCACGATTCGTTCCGAGTAGATAGTACCTTGGAACGAGTACAGCCTGGAATCGTCCCAGGACCAGGCATTGGATGGCAACCCGGTTTTCATGGAGAGTCCCTCCAGATACTCCTTCAGATCCCATCCCTGCTCCAAGGGGACCTGAGGTAGCAGAAGGCCACGGTAACCCCTCCAATCGAGGATAAGTCCATCACGGCCGAGGATGACCTGGTCGGGCGTCGTTTCCATTGGGACGGTGAGTACTGTCACATCTATGGTGATGGATTGCAACTCATCGACAGAAAGATCGGGGAAACGCGGGTCATGACAAGCCGAGCGCGCGGCCCCACAGAGGGCATCCCCCAGGGGCATGACCGGATACGGATATCCGATACATCCCCTCAGGGTCCTGCCTGGTAGTTTGTTCAGTGTGACGAACACACCGCGATGATCCATCATGGATTGGTGACGATCGGGCTCTGGTTCGGAACAACCGGAGACCTCGTCGACAACAGTCCAACGGGCCAGGTCCAATATGGATCTGCCCAGATCGGTGTTCATTCGGTCTTGGAGATGTCTGTGATGACTATCTCCTTGGGTTCGGATGCCTCGGGCTGTGGATCGACATTTATATCCACCTTACGGGCCTTGGCCCTCCTGGCTGCGCATTCATCGTTGTTCTTGCATGCGCTCTGTTTCCAGTTCTGCTCCATTCCGGAAGCTGCGTCCTTCATGAAATCGGGCATGGGTGCCTTCTGCATCATCTCGGACAGACCCATCATGAACTCCATCCCCATCGTCATGAAATGCTTCTGGACCTGGGGATCGGTGAACATGTTGTAAGTGGTGGATACGAACTCCTCCGTTTTGGCCCTGGCTGAATCCATGGTCTCCTTGGCGGTATCTGCAACCTCGTGGGTTATTGTCCTACCCGTCTGAAGGGCAGATGCGGCTGCCTCTCTCTGCAGATTCATCATCTGCTCGATCAGACTCCTGTTCTGCTTTACAGAATGCTGGAATTCCTCTTCGTTGTATGCCATGTTCACTCCCTCTTGAATTTAACTATCAACTTGCTGTCCTTGAAATCTGCACCGATGATGTCCGCACCTATCAATGAATCGGGCAACTGTATGTTGCACTTCTGGCTACCGACATGTATCATCAGTGTGTTTGAATTTATACGGAACAGTTCGACTGCTCCACCGTCGACGAAGGGCATCTTCAGGTTGAGGTAATCGATACCACCCTCCGTGACGAATGACATCGGACTGCTGGATGCATAGAGCATCGTCGGATCCTGGTCCCCATATATCGCATCCGCCATAGCAACGAGTTTGTCATGACCCCTGAGTTCGGTACTCATCATACCGCACATCTTGATCTCCATCGGATCGAACGAATTGTGGATCATCTCCATGTAACCTTCCTGTTCCTTCAACTTCTCGGTGAAGAAATGCGATTCCCCTGCAGATTCCGGAATCACGCGGTTCACGACGAGCATATCCACATTCTTGTTGTAAAGGGACAGGTATGTGTATGCACGCATGGTCTCCTTGATCACCATGCGCTCAGGGTTGAGGACGAGCCTCACGGTGGTCTTCTTCGGGTCCTCCAGGATCTCTTTGACCTGCTCCATGTTGCGTTTGATCTCGTTTATGGATTCGAGGACCTCGTTGGACGGCAGGGGCATATCCATAAGCTTACCGACCGTTGCGCGTGCCAGGTTCATTATGCGCTTCAAGGTGTTGAAACCCTTCTCCAGATACCAGTTGGTGATATCCGGGAAACTCATGAGCCTCAATGTCTCGCCTGTGGGGGCGGTATCCATGACGATGACATCGTACCGATCGTCCTTGTTGAACTGGTTGACGTAGAACAAGGCGGCGATCATCTCCATTCCCGGAAGGATCGCCATTTCCTCTGCAGATATCTCGCCCATACCCTGAGAGAGCATGAACGCAGAGATGTAGTCCTGGATCTCAGACCAGCGGAATTTCATCTCATGGATGATATCCACCTCGAGAACATCCAGATTCTCCTTCACATTGGTGACCGTAGTGGGGAGCTCCATGTCCAGGGAATCTCCCAGAGAATGTGCCGAATCTGTGCTCATCAGCAGGGTGCGGTATCCCAGTTCAGATAATTTGTACGCAGTAGCCGCAGATGTGGATGTCTTCCCGACACCACCCTTGCCTGTGTAGATGATGAGCCTCATAACGCTTGACAAGGCTTGAGTGGTATTTAACCTAAGATGAAAATGGTTCCAACTTTGCGTATGGTGATTCCACAGCATCTAGTCGATATGAGGGATGTCTGGATGGCAATGATGCCATTACGAAGGCCAGAAACGAATATGGATGAAAACGAGAAAATAGATATGGTGCCGGGAATGGGGTTCGAACCCATGACCTTCGGATTTCCCTGGAAGAGGTCTATATGACCAGAACCCTATGAGTCCGACGCTCCACCAGGCTGAGCCACCCCGGCCTTAAGTGGTGGATTAACTCATAGTTTAAATTGATTTCTATTCACCTGATGCTATTAACACCTTCGTGTGAAGGATTTCCACGAGACTTCAACATAAAAACAAGGTAAAACTGGAAAACCACCAGGGCGATGCCCTGGTGAAATGGTTTAATCCGACGATGTCGGATTCAGAATCACTCGGTAGGCTCCTCTGCGGGTGCCTCTTCCTCTGCAACAGGCTCCTCGGCAACGGGCTCCTCTGCGGGTGCCTCTTCCTCTGCCTCGACCTCTGCTGCGGGGATGATGGACTCGGGCTCGCCCTCACCGGATGCGAGAACCTCGGACTTGCGGATCTCGATTCTCTTGATGGGGATGACGACGCGGCATGCCCTTGCGAGGTCCTTTGCGAGGTCTCCAGAGACGATGTCCTTGACGATCTCGGAGAGGGTCTTCTCCTGTCCGATTGCTACAAGGGTCTCTGCGATGATCCTCCTCATTCCATCCTCCTGGGAGGACTGGATACGCCTCTCGGCGATAGACATGGTCTTGATCCTGTAGGTGAATCCATCCTTGGTGACGACATCGACGACGTGGTCGGTCTTTGTCTTTCTCCTGCGGGTGAGCCTCCTGACGTAATCGCTGGTCAGGTCGTGACCGATGAAAGAGGTCTTTGCATCGTATCCGTCAACGGATGTGACCTTGAACTTGAGCTTGATGTGCATCTTGGAGAAGTCTCCGGTGAGGTCCTGGACGGTAACCTCTGCGGTACGGCCGAGAACGTACTCGGGGTCTGCGGAGGGAGTCTCTCCGATCTCTGCCTCGTTGAACATACGGGGTGCGTGGACCTTGTACCACTCTTTTGCCTTCCACTTGTCCTTGACCTTACGGCCTGCTGATGCCTTGTTTCTCTTTGCGGGTGCCATATCTGCAACTCCTTTACTGAATCTTGTGATTTGATTTTCATATTAAAAGGTTCGTAGATGCGAATTTTTATTAACGGTGTGAAAAAATAGCATAGCCAGACAGTTTTGAATTATCACAATGAGGATAATTTTATCCTTAAAAAATTGATACCGCATATATTTAATGAATACTATAATTTTCTTAAAATGAAATGCGCCGCGGAAACGACCGGGACACAGGTCATCGACGATGGAAACAATGGAGATAAAATGAGGTTGGAGGGGTTTCCCCCTCCGTGATTTTCAGGTTTAGAGGGTCACAGGGGTGATGTGGACGGA
>JAGBGN010000024.1 GCA_017935945.1 Candidatus Methanomethylophilaceae archaeon
CTCCGCACCCTGGTCTATGCACTCGTTGGCGGTGACCATGTCACGTTCGACCCACGTGTCGATGGATTTTACGAACAGGGTGATCATATCCCTTCCAAGCTGTATCGCCCTGTCCCAGCCCTCGTCCTTCTCCAGCGTCCTCATGTGGCCTGTCAGCAGTACCGCGTGGTCACCGATACGTTCGATGCTCCTGCTTATAATGGCGCAGCGGGTGATGTCACAGAGGTCAACACCCATCCTTGCTGAAAGGGAGATGTCCTTCTGGTGTATGTTGACCTGGCGTGAGATGAGCCAATCCAGCCTGTCGATTTCGCGATCGCGCTCGTTCATCATCTCGGTCGAGATTAGATTGCCTCCCGTTATCCCATCCAGGACGTCGTTCAGCATGTTCCTCACGAGAACCTTCATGCGAAGGATGGACTTCACAGGCTTGATCTCCTCGGGGTCCATGAGGTCCTTTATGACGATCCTCCTATCATCCTCCTCAAGGATCTCCAACCCTATGGCTACCTGAGCGAATGATGACGCGGTCGATGCGATGACACTCGATATGCGGTCCTCTGATACGATCTCGATCCTGTCATGTCCCGCGATGTATGCACCGACCAGCTGTCTGTACAGGAGGTTGCGATCTATATCGGATTCGATCTCCAACACCTTGGTTGTTTCATTGGAGGTCATCTCACTCTGAGGGTGGATTATCATGGTCCCATCGGGGTGAGGTTGGAGCCACACGGGATCGTTCTTCTTCAATCCTACTCTCTCGGCCCACTCCTTGGGTAGGGTGATCATGTAGGATGATCCTCCCGTAACCTGGATTTTTCTGATTTCCAAATCAATCACACTCCCATACGTTCCAGTTCGATGACTGATGGTGAATATTATACATTATATAATAATCCATAGAATATATTTTTCTATATATCACTCAATATATTATATCGAGTAGCTATATATTCACAACATCATTGATGGTCATTGGTGCAAAAATTGGATAAAAAAATAACATCCATTGTATCAATAGCCATACTCGTTCTGGCTGGTGCCTGTGCCTATACGGTTCTGGGTTCGGATTCCGAGGACAGGGGTTCCGGCAGTGAGAGTGGCTCATACGTGTTAGCACTCAACGGAGTGATTGCCAGCAATGACACGGTTTCCGATGGAATATATTCCATGAAGAGGAACCTGGTTCTTGTCACAAACGGGGAGCCCACAGGAAACGTCAAGTGCTTCCTTGATTGGATCACCTCATCCGAGGGACAGGCGATAGTTTCAGAGGAATTCGTCTCTCTCAAGGATTCCGAGATGACCATACCTTCCGATCCTGTAGGTTCCCAGACCATAACCGTGGGGGGATCCACATCCATCATGGAGACAATGTCCGTTTTGGCGGAGGCATACATGGCGAAATACAGCGGAATCACCATTGCAGTCAATGGTGGAGGTTCTGGTGCCGGTGCCTCAGGTGCGATCAACGGTAACTTCGACATCGGAATGCTGTCTAGGGACCCCAAGGTGGGAGAGCTCGAGCATGGTCTTGTGCCGACCAAGATCGGAGTCGATGGTGTTGCAATCATAGCCAACGCCGCAGGAGTCACGAATCTCAGCACCGTCGACCTTGCAAAGATCTACAGTGGTGAGTACACCAACTGGTCCCAGCTCGGTGGAGACGACCGTCCCATCGGAGTGATATCCCGCGAGGATGGATCTGGAACCCGCGAGTGTTTTGACAACACGCTTTCCGCTGCCGTAGACGGCTGGTCCATGAAGGATGATGTAGTCAAATTCAACAACACCGCTGGTGTGATCAACCTGGTTTCCAAGACACCTGGTGCAATAGGATACATCAGTGTAGGAAAGGTGGGAGATATATGATTGGGGCCGCAACGGTGGGCAGCCCCTTAGCCAGGAGGTCCAATGTGGATCGTGACGTGGTGATGAAGCATGTGCTGACCGCTGTCGCATCGTTGACGGTCGTAGTCATACTCTTAATAATCGTCTTCATGGCGGGAAACGCCATGGGACTCTTCTCCCACGTAGGCATATTCGATTTCATTCTCGGTACCGAGTGGAAGCCCACATCAGGTGAATTCGGCGCTTTACCGATGATCGCGGGAACGATTCTCGTCACATTGGGTGCGATGGTATTCGCCTGCCCCCTGGGCATAGGTGCCGCGATATACATCTCTGAAATAGCTTCCCCGAAGATGAGGAACATATTGAAACCGATATGCGAGGTTTTCGCAGGAATCCCCTCGGTTGTCTACGGTTTCTTCGGATTGGTCGTCCTCGTCCCCACGTTGGCCGATCTGTTCCCGGAACAGCTCCTCTTCGGTTCATCGTGGCTTGCAGGATCGATCCTTCTGGGAATGATGGCGTTGCCCACAGTGATTTCCGTGTCAGAGGATGCAATCAACGCTGTTCCCAGATCATACAGGGAAGCATCACTGGCGATGGGAGCCACCAAATGGGAAACGATATCGAAGGTGGTCGTCCCGGCAGCCATATCCGGAATCTCCTCAGCAGTAATCCTCGGAGTCGGAAGGGCCATAGGAGAGACCATGGCAGTGATGATGGTCACTGGAAACGCTACAATCATCCCCGATCCCCTGTGGAATGTGTTCTCCCTGATCAGTACAATCACCGGAACACTCGCTTTGGAGATGCCAGAGGTTGTCGTCGGAGATATTCACTACTCATCCCTTTTCGCATTGGCCCTGGTCCTGATGATCATGGTCCTTCTCGTCAACATATGCGCACGCATGATCATAACATCCATCAAACGTAAATCCGGTGAACTGGACAGCAAGACATCCATCTCGTACAGATTATTCGGTCGTGAGAATCTGTTGCCTGACGGATTCCAGGATTACATTCACAACAAAGGAGGATGGATCAGGACTGCAGCGATGTATGTACTGGTCTTCGTGTTCGTGTGGATGATCGTATCCCTGTTCGAGAACCATCTGTTGTCCATAATCCTGGCTGCAATCGCCGTGGGATTGGTCTCATCCGTTAGGTCCCTGTTGAGCGCATTCGATTCCAGTTCCATAGACAAGGCCTCCAGGGTCGGACTGACCGCGGTGATGGGGGTTGTGATCCTGATGCTCGTGGTCATACTCGGATACATAATCGGGAAGGGATTGCCCGTTATCGATTGGGAGTTCATCACCCAGTCCCCCACAGACGGGGGATTGTCCGGAGGAATCATGCCCGCCATCATCGGTACATTGGAACTGCTGGTCGGAACGGCAATCATCGCACTCCCCCTCGGAATACTCACAGGTACATACCTTGCGGAATATGCTAAGGACACCCGCACCACACGCATCATCCGTGAATCCATCGATGTCCTGAACGGTACCCCTTCCATCGTCTTCGGTCTGTTCGGAATGACCTTCCTGGTCATATCCCTCGGATGGGGTTATTCACTCATCGCGGGATGGTTTGCACTCTCATTCATGATCATGCCCGTCATCATACGTACAACCGAGGAGGCCCTGAAGGCTGTACCGAACGATCTCAGGGAAGCCTCCCGTGCACTCGGCGCCTCCAAATGGAAGACCACGTTCAGTGTCATCCTCCCCGCAGCACTCGGTGGAACCATCACCGGGGCCATATTGGCCCTCGGTCGTGCGATGGGTGAAACCGCACCCATCATGTTCACCGCGGTCGTGGCATTCCAGCCCCATCTTGCAGGTTCCATAATGGATCCCGTCATGGCCCTGCCCTATCATCTTTACTACCTTGCCACAGAGGTCACCGGAAGCGGAGACATCCAGTACGGTTGCGCGACAATCCTGCTGTTGATCGTCCTCTCCATGTTCCTGTTGGCATCGGTCGTCAGAAACCACTACAACAAGAATGTAAAATGGTGATCTCATGAGTAATGAAATGAATACAGTTGAATCCGTGGATGACACGGTCATAGATGTCAGGGGATTGAACCTCTGGTACGGTGAGAAACAGGCTTTGATCGATGTCACCATGCCTGTGAAGAGGAACAAGATAACGGCTTTGATAGGCCCTTCCGGATGCGGTAAGTCCACACTCCTCCGTAGTATGAACAGGATGAACGACCTCGTGGATGGATGCAGGATCGAGGGGCAGATGCTCTTCCACGGAGAGGATATGTATGCTTCCGATTTGGACATAAATGCCCTGAGGTCAAGGGTGGGGATGATCTTCCAGAGGCCCAACCCCTTCCCCATGACCATACGTGAGAACATCACGTACGGTCCGAAGATACACGGGATTCGTGACAGGAAGGAGTTGAACGAGATCGTGGAGAGCTGTCTTCAGAAGGCGGCCCTGTACGACGAGGTCGCCGACAGGTTGGATAAATCCGCACTCGGTCTGTCCGGAGGACAGCAGCAGAGGCTGTGCATCGCCCGTGCCTTGGCTGTGGACCCCGAAGTGATTCTGATGGATGAGCCCACATCCGCTCTGGACCCAATAGCTACATCCAAGATCGAGGACCTGGCAGTGGAGCTCAGGCGCGATTACACGGTCGCCATAGTCACCCACAATATGCAGCAGGCCTCCCGTATAAGTGATTACACGGGATTCATGTATATGGGAAAGATGATAGAGTTCGGAGAAACCGAATCTATGTTCAACAAGCCCCGCGAGGAGCTTACCGAACGTTACCTGACAGGACGCTTCGGATGAGGTGATATGATGAAACGTTTCGTGGAAGACATGGATACGCTGGTGAGTGAGACAATCGCCATGAGCAAGATGACGGCAGGCATGATAGAGAGGTCCGTCAGGTCCCTCATGACAGGGGACGTGTCGTTGGTCGAGGACATCATCGATGATTTCGACCGCATAGACCGTTACGATTCGGAGATAGAGGTCATGGCCATCAGGATCCTGACCCTGTATCAGCCCACCGCCGTGGACATCAGGACGGTCGCGACCGTGATGAAGTGCATCACATACCTGGAGCGCATGGCCAAGTACAGCAAGAACATAGCGAAGGCCACGGAGTACCTCGCCGACAAGCCATCCTTCGAACCCAAGAAGCTGATCGGACCGATGGGTGACACAGCGGTCTCCATGGTGAAACTGGTCACACAGGGATTCGAGAAGAGGTCGGTGGACGGATTCGACAGGATAGTCGACATGGACAACTACCTGGATGATACCATGCATGAGAACCTGGATGAGATCATCCGTTTCATCGGGGAGAATCCCGACAGTGCCGACGTATGCAGTTACTATATTTCCATCATCAAGTTCCTGGAGCGTGTCGGTGACCATGCATGCAAGATGGCCGAGAAGGTGACCTTCATGGTCACCGGCATGAGGACGACGATCAGTTGATCCCCACATGCCGACCCGTACTGGTACAAACATAACTTATCGCCCAGAGGTCGGGGTTAGATGATTCCAATGAAGATCACAGACCCCGATCCTCTGCAATCGGTCGACCTGACACCGACCCATGTTAGGTTCATCACCACACATCTCGAACAAATCGGGGATTCTGTTCGATCATTGTTTTCAATAGGCCAACTGTCATAAACCTCGACCCACTACACCCCGATGAACAGCATGAGCTACTCGGATTCACTTTCAAAGACACTGGATTCCCTCGGAATCACCGAGGGGACCCGTCTGACCGTCGAGAGGGACGGAAGGACATACACGGGCACCCTGATGCCCCATCACGAGTTCAGTGCACCTGACGTACTGATCCTCAAGATGAAGAGCGGATACAACGTCGGTGTGAGGATCACACCCGACACGAACATTCAGGTCCTCGACAAACCCGTCGAGGGAAGCAGGA
>JAGBGN010000025.1 GCA_017935945.1 Candidatus Methanomethylophilaceae archaeon
AGGAGTGTCTCGTTGTACCTGTACAACGGATCGTCGGGTTCCGAGAACATCACGACATTGTAGCATCCCAACAGACCGACCATCAGGGACATCGCCTCCGGCCCCTCGCCGAAATCCTCGAGTAGGTATGCCATGCAGTTATCCAGATGCTCATTGAATCCGTTCCTCATGGAATCCAGTGCCGTGCGTTGCTTTGAGACGGCATCGTCGGACAATGCCCCTTTCATGCTCTGGAGGAAGGATATGGCATAGTTCGTTCCACGTCTGGTGTCCTGTGTGATATTGCCTTCGAGGTCCCTGGAAAGCGAGGCCAGGGTGTCCTTCAACGTCATGCCTTTGGACAGGGCCTCCTCGAGGACTCCGAGTAGCCTGATCTGATCCATGCCCGATTCGGCTTCTGAGTTGAGCCTACCAATCATGACCGATATCACAGCCAACCTCTCCTCTGCATCCGATGAGGTCATGCGGGAGGGTGCGTTGCCGTTCATGATGGATTCCACATCATGTTCCCTCCTGTACTTCCTGTGGAATTCAAGGTACCTGTTGAATTCGGCGGCCATATCCGGATCGCGGATGTACTGCGATATGAGGCCCAAGTCCGTCCTGAATCCGCATCTGTCGTATTCCTTCATTATGGTGGAAAGGTCCTCCCAAGCACGGGGTGTCACGAAAACAGGGCCGTTGACAGTCCTCTCTATCTTCAGGAGGTTCTGGGGTTTGATCTGCAGGTAGTATGTGATGGCCTCATGCGTACCTGCGGAACGAGCATAGCGCATCCAGACCTCGGCATCAGGTTCCACATCGATGACGCGTATCCTGTCCAATGTGGCGATGTCGAACTCTCTGGCGGATGAGTTGTACTCGGGAGGGTTCCCTGCGGCGACCAATATCCATCCCGGAGGTATCCTGTGCGGACCGAACTTCTTGTTCTGCAGGAGGTCCAACATCGCAGGTGCAAGTGTCTCTGAGACGCAGTTGACCTCGTCGATGAACAGTATGCCCTCGCGGCACCCCTTCCTCTCGATCTCATCGTATACCGACGAGATGATCTCACTCATGGTGTAGCGTGTGATGTTGTACTGCTCACCGCCGTAGTCGGCCTTTTCTATGACGGGGAGGCCGATGGCGGACTGGCGTGTATGATGGGTGATCGTGTACGCCACGTATCCTATACCCATCTCGGAAGCTATCTGGGACATGATGGCCGTCTTGCCGAGGCCGGGGGCACCGATGAGCATCATCGGTCTCTGCCTGTTAGTGGGTATGATGTAGTTCCCACCATCGTCCTTGCTCAGGTATGCTGATATCGCGTCCTTTATCGAATCCTTGGCTTCCTGTATGTTCATCGTCTCGCCTGCTTCCGTTCATCAATCATGTTTTACTGAATCTGTCATCAGATCATCCGTATCGACAGTTATCCTCATCGCCCATGGGGGAACCTGACGTTCTCTGCAACCATCATCGCAGAATACGAACGCGGTGTCATATTCCGGGCGGGTCTCCGGATAGGTCCCCATACCGTCTGTGAAGTACATCAGACCTTTCAGGTTCTTCAGTGCGCCGTCGCTCCTCAATCCATCGACGTATCTGAAAACAGGTCTGAAATCCGTTCCCCCTCCACCCATGATATGGAAGTCGCCCATCATCGACTTCATGTCCATCTCGTTCCTTATGATGACATCCGAACGGATTTCGTCATCGCACTGGATGATGTGGAGTTCTGATCCCCCGTTGCCCAGACCGGATTGTCTCAGTACATCGAAGGCCTCCTCTATGAACCTCATCACAGGTCCCTTCATGGTGGATCCCGAGGTGTCGATCGCTATCACGAACTCCTCGACATGCGGGTTGTCCGAGTACTCCACTGAATCTATCAACGGGAGGTTCCCGTACATCCTCAGGCCATAGCTGTAGTAGATGTAGTCGAATTCATCCGGATTCTCCCTGATGCTGCTACGTCTTGTCATGAATTTACGGAGGAATGCGCGGTAATCATGTCTCCTGCGGTTCCTGATCCTGAGGATGCGGAGGAGAGCATCGCTCCTGCCCTCCAGCTTCTGTGAGAATCCCTCGACCTCCACCATCATCTGTTTGGAGAGTTCACTCCATCCCATATCCGATACAGATTCCCGTCCGCGATGGTTGTCGACATGAAACATCCTCATGTAATCGGTTATACGCCATTGGGATGCCTCACGCAGGACCTCCACCATGGCCTTCGGTACGGGGGACCCTGCATTCTTGAATATCTTCTCTGCTGCGTACATCCTGTCATCCCTGCCGGATGTGCGGATGCAGGGGACATCAAGGGAATCGAGGATGTAACCAACGACGATATCCTCAGCCAGATCCAACAGTGGATCGTTGGTAGGGGAGCTATGTCCGAGGATGCAGTGGAGGATGGAATGGGCAATGGAGCGTGGTATGAGGTTCGGTTCCGATGACTGTCTGGAAAGTATCCAATCGGAACCGAAAACCAATGATGTACCATCGCAATGATATCCATCGTAATCGGGTTCGATCATCCTTCCGAGTGTCATGACAGCACGGGTCATGAAACCGAGGTCCAGACAGAGCCTGTTCACCCCGGCGCTGACCGCATCCTCCAAGGCACCCGATTCAGATTCCATGTTCTGGAATTAACTACAAGGTATAACGATGTTCGTCTAGTCCGCAGACCGGTGACCATGGTTCAGGGATTAGTAGATGTTACGACGGTACGCACGTGTCTGCTTCAGCTCCTCGAAGATGGCGGAGACCATCTCGATGTCCTCGTCGCACATGTGTCCCATGTAGTAGTTCACCTTGTCACGCGGGAGTTTGAACAACCTGTCCGTCCTGATGCAGGATGAACCGTCAAGTCCGACCTCATAGGGATCGTACAACCTGATGTCCGTGTTCGGATGTCTTCCGTGGGTGGTGCTCATAAGGACAGTGTAATCGGAACCGCGTTTCTCCAGAATAATGACGGGGCGGTTCTTGGCACCGGAGAGGTCATCGAAATAGACCCTTGCGTTCCATACATCCATGGGGCGCGGATCCTTCGGTTCGTTCTCACGGTATCTCATGGACACCACAATGACCTAGGTCGTAGAAATGGTGTTCGGGCCCGAGGGCCCTGGGTTTCAATCCTGCCCTTCGATGGCAGCGTTCACATGATTAACGAACAGCTCCCTGAATTCATCGATCTCGCCGAGACCCTTCAGGACGCAATGGACGTTGTATCCCTTGGAGGACAGGACGTTCTTCAGTGAATCCTCCTCATCGCCGGCCATGTCGTTGTTCGCATGGTCCCCTGCCACGAGCATGAATGGGAACAGCACGACATCCTTGAATCCACGACCCTCCATCAGGGATATGGTGTCATCGTATTCCGGGAAGCCTTCGACGGTAGTCATGAACACATTGTCGATTCCTGAGAGGATGAGTTTGAGTTGGAGCTGACTGTAGGTGGCGTTGGCATAGTGCTCGGTGCCGTGTCCCATGAGCACAACTGCGGCACCATCACCGGCGATCTCCCTGGATTCCTCCAGGATGGATGCACGGATGGCCTCGACAACTTCGTCGTAATCCTCGGAGGTCGTGAGCAGGGGCTCTCCGAGGACGATGCTATCGAACCTGTCGGAATACTCCTCCACGAAACCCTTCACGAAATCGTACTCGATGCCGTTCATGACATGTGTCGGCTGGACGATCACCTGGGAGACACCATCGTTCGACAGGCGTTCAAGGGCCTCGTCGATGTAGTCAATGTATTCCCCATCCCTTTCCTTCAGCTTCTTGATGATCATCTTGCTGGTGAAGGCACGTCTGACATCCCATTCGGGGAACCTCTCGGCGATGATCTTCTCGATACTGCCGATGGTCTTCTCACGGTTATCGTTGTAGCTGGTTCCGAAACTGACGACCAGTATGGCTTTATCCGCATTCATTGAAATCAGATGGATATATCATCCAACGGATAAATACCCATTGAGGTCACTCCTCGTCGCGTTCCTCCACGGAAACTCCCTTGATCTTCCCGTTGGAGAATGAGATGACGTTGCGTGTGGTCTGGGCCCCGTTGCGAAGTGCTTCGAGATTCATCTGTGCATTGGGAATCCCTGCTTCCGCAGCTTCGGTGAGGAGTTCCTCTGCCTTTGCGACATCCTGTTCGACCCCGTTGCCCATGGCATACATCACGGCCAGGTTCACCAGTGCATTCATACTTCCCTTCTCCACGGCCATGCGGTACAATTCGACGGCGTATGCACCGTCCTTCTCCACTCCCACCCCGTTGGCGTACATCATGGCGAGGTTGTTCATGGCAGCGACGGAGTCAGCTTCGACACCCCGTTGGAGGTACTCGAGTGCGAGGGCGTTGTCCTGCTCGGTACCCAGGCCGAACATGTGACACATGCCTATGTTCGCGGTGGCGGCTTCGCAGCCCTGATCCAGGGCGGTCCTGTATCTCAGGTAGGCGCCCTCACGGTCCATCTCCACGTAAGCGGAACCCTCCATCATCATGTCGCCGTAGATCAGGTTGGCTATGCCGCTTCCCTGGTCCCCGGCCTTGTGGATGTACTTCGTGTAGAGGAACTGGTTCGGTTCGGATACCATTCCCTCACGGTATATCATCGCCAGGACGTACGATGCCTCAGCGTTACCCTCATCGGAATCGATCTTCAGCAGTTCCAATCCCCTGTCCCTGTCACGCAGGTCCTCCTCCTCGGCGAAGAAGTAGATGTGACCGAGGAAGAACCTGGTGTCGGGGCAGTCCGCTTCCAGGGCCTTGGTCAGCCAATCCCTGGAGGCATACAGGTCCCTCTCCACATAATCTCCGTTGTGGTAATCGATCCCCAATTGCCTCATGGACAACGGGCATCCCTGTTCGGCCGATTCCAACAGCATCTCATGGATTCTGGAATGCAACTGTTCATCATCGTATTCACGTGCGGCCATGGAAAGTACGTACATGGCATTGGTGTTGCCCTTATCCACGGAACGGGTGAGCCATCTGATGGATTTCTTGAGGTTCCTACCCACACCCTGGCCGGTGAAATACAGTTCCCCCAGTAGGAACATAGCATAGGGGTCCCTGCGGAAAGCACCCCATTTGATCTTACGGAGGTCGAGGCTGGTCCCGTCGTTTAGTATGATCACCCTGTTCTTGGAAAGCATAACGGTACCGTGAGCGGTTGGTCTCATTAAAACTGTTTTCGGAAGATGGTTGCAATGAATCTAGATGATCCTGGGGCACCTGATGCGGGGTCATCCCACACCGGAGTGCTTCCAACACGCACCGTTGGACCACGGTATGGTCATCACCCAACATAACAAATAAACGGATAAGAATCCGGTTGCATGAACAAGTACCTCCAGCTATTCAGGTTGGGAAACGCCCTGATGGGGATAGTGGGCCTGACCGTCGCATCGTTCATGGCGGTCGGTACGGATGTCGTCAATCACGGTCTCGATTTGGTGATCTCGGCCATCATCGTTTTCCTGTTCATCGCTGGAGGCAACTCCCTCAACGATTACATCGATGCGGAGATCGACAAGACCGCCCATCCCGAGCGTCCCGTTCCATCCGGACGCATGACGCCCATCCAGGCCCGTAACATAGGAATTGGAACGTTGGGACTGTCTGTTGTGGCATCGTTATTCACATTCGATATCGCCTGCATCGCCATTGTCGTCATCGCAGCTATCCTCATGGTCTCCTATGAGCTATTCCTCAAACAGAGGGGTTTCGTCGGAAACGTCACGATCGCTGTTCTGACAGGTATGCTGTTCCTCCTCGGAGGAGCGGTTGTAGGGGACGTCATGGGTAATGCTATCGTCGCGACCATGGCGGCACTCGTATCCGTCGGTAGGGAGATCGCAAAGGATATCGAGGATATGGGTAGCGATGAGGGTAGGAACACCCTTCCCATGAGGATCGGTGTCCGTAGTTCCGCGGTACTCGCCAGTTTCTTCTTCATAATCGGGCCCGTGCTCAGTGTGTTGCCGATGATCTGGGGTTCGTATGGTATCCTCTACTATCTTGTCGTTGTCGCAGATCTGATGTTCCTCTACTGTTCGTTCATAGTCCACAAGGATCCCCATGCCGCACAGCGCATGGCCAAGAAGGCTATGATGTTCGCCCTTATCGCATTCATATTGGGAGTCATCCCGATTTAAACGGATTCGAACCAGGATTAGGTGGCATTGTTACACCTAATCCTGTATTTTCTTGGTTTTCGATGGTTTTTTTCATTATTTATAGATAATTATAAATAAGTGTTCCGTGTTAGCAAGTAACACGGTGCTTGAAAATGTTTGGTAAAAACATTAGAATGGAGAGAATCATAGACAGGAAAAGCGGTAATGCAGTCATCGTTCCCATGGACCATGGAATCAGTATCGGTCCTACCCAGGGACTCATCGACATGAAGACCACGGTCAACGA
>JAGBGN010000026.1 GCA_017935945.1 Candidatus Methanomethylophilaceae archaeon
AAGCCGGAGTACAGAGCATGGTCGAAGGTCCCGGACACGTTCCATTGGACCAGGTCCCCATGAACATGCAGATCCAGAAGAGGATGTGCCACAATGCACCGTTCTACGTCCTCGGACCGTTAGTAACGGACATCGCTCCAGGATACGACCACATCGTCGGAGCCATCGGTGGAGCTGTTACAGCGCAGCATGGTGCAGACTTCCTCTGCTACCTCACGCCTGCCGAACACCTCTCGCTCCCCGATGTGGATGATGTGCGCGAGGGCGTCATAGCATCCAAGATCGCAGCACACGTCGGAGACCTCTCAAGGGGTATCGGAAGGGACAGGGACACCAGGATGGCCCATGCCAGAAAAGCTCTCGACTGGAACACCATGTTCGATACCTGCATCGACCCCGTCAAAGCCCGCAGGTATAGGTCCCGCGGTTGCACCGAGGAGAATGAGGGTTGCTCCATGTGCGGAGATGTGTGTGCGATCAAGATCGTGAACACATACATGAAGAAGGATTGAGACCTGGGCGGGTGTTACCCGCCCCCTTCCTTCAGTAACACTCACCAAATTATTTCATTTCTTATTTCTCATAATTTGAATCATTATTGTTCATTTTACCTTATTTTCAACCTAGGATATCAAGAACTACAAGGTATGGTGTTACTAATCTTGAATTAGTATTATTAAACAGATACTATATTTTCACTCATGCAACAAAAAGGCATAATCACTATCGCCGTTGTGGCGATATTAATTATTGCAGGATCTTGTGCATTATTCCTCACCAAGGATGGTCCTAATGACAACTCTCCGACAACAGGAGTTGATGCTGCGGGATACCCCATAGAACCTGTGAAAAATCTTGACGATGGAATCGTGGCAATCGGCCAGGATTCGTTCAGATGGGTCACATACTTCGGCCTTGCCGACAAATGTGTCATGATTGATTGGAATGACTCACATAATTACCTGGGCAAATCTTTCATGTATGTCGGTCGCGCAGTCGTCGATATAGAGGGTTCCAACACGGCAACGCCTGCGGATATGAAATACTACACACATACCAACTGCGGTATCACCGACGATGATGTCAGGACCATACTTGAGCTGGATCCATCCATAGTCGTTGTACCTAAGAGCTTTTACACAGACTACAGGAACCAGATGAAAACCATCGATGATCAGGGAATCAACACGGTGGCCATCGACTACATCTACACCTTCCTCGAACCAGATACCTTCAAGATGACAGAGCAGCTCGAGAAGCAGATAGACGTCCTGTCCCTCGCCCTGGATAAGGAAGAGCGCGGAAAGGAGTTGAAAAAAGCATTCACAGACTCTGTATCCGATGTCAGAGAATTTGCAAAGAATGTCAAAACTGAGAGGACAGCATATGTGGGTTCACTCGCATACAATGGAGCACACGGCATCGAATCCTCATTGACATACTACATGCCCATGGAACTCGCCAATGTCACCAACATAGTTGGTGGAACCCCAGACTGGGTCGATTCAGGTGTCAGAACCTTCTCTGCAACCGAGATCGCGAAGAACATAAAGGAAGATACAATCCTCTTCGTAGATGCTTCTGGATACCACACTAACACAGACAACACATCCAAGGGACTCCTGAAGATTTTCCAGGGTCATGATGCATACACCCTTGCACCGTACATATGGACTGGTGTTAATTTCGACACCATATTCATCGACGCCCTTCAGATCCTCAGATTCGCATACGGTGATGATGTCATCACAGAGTCTGAGTTCGAAGAGACTGTGAAAAAAGTGTATGAGAGGTTCTACGGAACATCCGAGTCGAACCGCAACATAGACAATCCCAACAAGAAACCTGTTGAACTCCCAGCTGAAGGCACCACCATCCTTGAAGATATGAGTGCAGTTTACGAAGCAATCAGAGGAGTCTCCATCGGAGCCGAGATAACCATCAACGATGATGGTAGTCTGACCGTTAAAACCCAGTAAAACAAGGAAGGGGCGACATGAACAACAGAGGTATAGAAGGTTTCAAAAAACACAACCATAGGATGGTCCTGTTCATACTATTCATGATCGCCCTAACCACAATTACTGCCATTGCAGCCCTGTGCATAAACAGCGATCTGGATCTGACATCGGTCCTGAACATCCTGTTCAACAGATACGGGCCGGGCGTGGATGTCATCGATTCCAGCATAGTCTGGAATCTGAGTCTTCCACGCATAATGTCGGCTCTTCTGGCCGGAATAGCCCTTGGAGCGGCAGGTGCTGTGATGCAATGCGTCCTAAGGAACCCCCTGGGATCCCCTTACACCCTCGGAATCTCGAATGCTGCAGCATTCGGTGCATCCATAGGGATTGTCCTTCTCGGCGGAGGGATCATCGTCGGACAGAGTTCCGCATTCGTTCAGATTGATAACCCGTACATCGTCACTGCCAGTGCATTCACCTGGTCCATGATTGCAACCGCCATCATAATCATCCTGGTAAAGGTGACCAA
The DNA here is from genome assembly GCA_017935945.1 of Candidatus Methanomethylophilaceae archaeon. Lineage (GTDB taxonomy): Archaea > Thermoplasmatota > Thermoplasmata > Methanomassiliicoccales > Methanomethylophilaceae > Methanoprimaticola. The sequence goes on from JAGBGN010000026.1 coordinate 2,494, forward strand.
GGTCAGTCCCGAAACGATGGTTCTCGCAGGAGTCGCACTGAGTTCGATATTCTCCGCGGGAATCAGTCTGTTACAATACATATTCAACGAATACGCCCTTTCCACCATAGTCTTCTGGCAGTTCGGTTCCATGGGAAAAGCCACATGGGAAGAACTGAGCCTCATCTTGGTCGTGTGTATCATCACAGGACTCTATTTCATGTACAACAGATTGGACTACAACGCCCTTGATGCAGGCGATGATGTAGCCGCATCCCTTGGTGTGAACGTCAACATGACCAGGATCCTCACACTCGTCCTCGCGGCGCTTGTGACATCCATAGTGGTATCATTCATGGGAATCATAGCTTTCATAGGACTTCTGGGCCCGCACATCGTCAGGAGGTTCGTCGGTAACGACCACAGATACTTGATTCCTGGATCGATGCTTATGGGCGCGATCATATTGCTGATATCAGACTGCATTGGGCAGAACATCGCCGATTTCACCATCCCCGTGGGAATCATAACCTCGTTCCTCGGTGGACCGCTGTTCCTCTACCTCCTGATAAGGGGATACCGTAAGAAGAAGGTGAACATCATAGAGAAACTCAGAAGAGGAGGTGCGGGAGAATGAGCCTCCTGGAAGTATCCGGATTGAACTTCTCATACGATGACAAGAAGGTCCTCGAGGACATCTGTTTCGAGGCCGAGAGAAACCAGATAATATCCATCCTCGGACCGAACGGGGTCGGTAAGACAACCCTCCTGAAGTGTATATGCAGGATGCACGAGGCATCAACCGGAAGTGTCATCGTCGAAGGTGATGACATCTCCAGGATATCCTCCAGGGAGCTGGCACGTAGGATCGCCTACGTCCCACAGAAGACCTATGCCACCCAGACAACCGTTTTCGATTCCGTACTCATCGGTCGTAAACCACACATAGATTGGACCATGAGCGAACGCGACATGCAGATCGCCTGGAACGTGATGGAATCACTTGGACTCGGCGATATCGCGATGAAGTATGTCACGGAGATCAGTGGAGGAGAGTTCCAGAAGGTCCAGATCGCCCGTGCCATAACCCAGGAACCGTCCCTGCTCATCCTTGACGAACCCTCGAACAACCTCGACATAGCCAACCAGCACATCACGATGAGGATGGTCGAACACGTTGTGAGGGAACATGGCCTGTGCACCATCATGACCATGCACGACATCAACCTGGCCACATACTACTCCGACCGCTTCATGTTCATCAAGGACGGACGCATCAAGGCGTATGGGGGGACCGAGGTCATAACTCCAGAGACGATAAAGGACGTCTACGGAATCGATGTGGACGTGATCGACTACAACGGCCAACCCATCGTGATCCCCCGGAAGGACCAGCCCCAGTATGCCCACATGGTACGCCATGGAGTGGGAGGTCACCACCATGTCTGAGCACAGGACACACCCGTTCGAGGGGGAGAAACTGAGCTACGAACAGGGGTTGAAATTCTGGGACGATTACTCCGAACAATATTCCGGATTCCAACAGGGAGACATACCCCGCAGGATCGTCAGGCACCTCCTGAACCACGGCATCATGAATCCGGAGGATTCCGTACTCGAGATCGGATCGGGTCCGGGCACCTACTCATTGGAGATTGCTCCCCTGGTCAGCAGGATCACATGCCTCGACACCTCACCCCGCATGCTCGAAAGACTGAGGAGGTCCGCCGAAGAGATGGGTTTGGACAATATGGACCTGAAGGTCCAGGATTGGAACGAGTTCTCATCACAGAAGGAGTACGATGTGGCCATTGCGACCCTGTGTCCCGGCTCCGGAACCCCGGAGTCCATATGTCGCATGGAATCCGCATCCAGAAACTCCTGCGTGCTGGTGTCATGGTTGGAGAACCATGGGGATGACCTCAACGCATCGATATGGAACGAGTTGGGAAGGGAGTACGGATACGGGTTCCGTAAATCCACTGCGGTCCAGGATTGGCTAAGGGAGAACGACAGAAACCCCACGGTGGAATTCTTCGAGACCACCGTCGTCTCGGACATACCGTTGGAGGCCGTGGTGGCGAAGGAGAGATCCGCATTCCGCACATATGGTCTCGAGAAGGAGGCGGAAGAAATCACCAGAAGACTACTGGAACCCGAGGTCGACGATGGCGTCTGGCACTATGAGGCCACCAACTCGATGAAGCTGATATACTGGGAATCCAGATGAGTGTTTGCAGAAAAGATGGAGCCACTGGAGGGGATCGAACCCCCGGCCTACGGTTTACGAAACCGCCGCTCTACCGCTGAGCCACAGTGGCA
>JAGBGN010000027.1 GCA_017935945.1 Candidatus Methanomethylophilaceae archaeon
CTCTCCGAAGTACTCTTTGGAAGTGTTGACGGACTTGGAGATCATGGCGGTCTGTGCGATGAGCTTGAGGGTGTCCTCATCATCGATGGAGACCTTCATGGCGATGTCCTTGAGGACCTCCTGTGCCTTGTCGTTGGCGAGCCTGTATCCACTTGCGATGATGGTGGGGTGGACGTTGGCATCGATCAGGTCGGTTGCCTTCTTGAGGAGCTCTCCGGAGAGGATGACGGAGGTTGTTGTTCCGTCTCCGACCTCTGCGTCCTGAGTCTTGGCGACCTCGACGAGCATCTTTGCTGCGGGGTGCTGGACATCCATCTCTTTGAGAATGGTCACACCATCGTTGGTGATGACGACGTCTCCCATGGAATCGACGAGCATCTTGTCCATTCCCCTGGGGCCGAGGCTGCTCCTGACTGCGTCAGAGATTGCCCTTGCGGCGGAGATGTTGTTGAACTGAGCATCCTTACCTTTGTCCCTCTTCGTTCCTTCCCTGAGGATGATGACGGGAGCGTTACCCATACCCATTTTCTTATTCCTCCAATTTTCCTAACTTGGAATACTAACACCGATAAAGTTTGTTCTTCTATATAAACATAATCCATCATCATCCCGCCGAGTGCTCGTAATGGAACACCGTCGATGACCAACGTGAAGTATGGAAGGGTCGGGACAGAACCGCGTCCCGGACCCGTTTTCTAATGGTTTTCAGTGGATGAACAGGAGCTCGCGATACTTGGGAAGCGGCCACATGTCATCATCGACAATCATTTCCAGAGCATCGACGTGGGACCTTATCTGGGACAGATAGGGGAGTATGCGGTCGTGGTATGCGATTGCCTTCTCACGCTCGGACTCGATGGTGGAGATCTCGTCACAGACGCTCTCCATCTCCACGGCCATCCTGCGTGCCTCGTTGGTGTGCTCGGCGATCTCCCTGATTATCTGTATCTCCACACCGGCTACGCGGTCGAACTCGGGGCCCTCGAAGATCTCCTTCATCTTGGACACGTTGTCGAGGAGTATGGACTGGTAGCGTGCGGCGACGGGCAGTATGTGGTTGGCCGTTATATCGGCCAGGACCCTGGCTTCGATATCGGTCTTCTTGCTGTAGATCTCCCAGGAGATCTCGCAACGGGCCCTGATCTCGGTCTCGGTCATGACCCCCGTATCTGCATAGACTGCGATGGATTCAGGGGACACGCATGCATCGTAGGACAACGGGGCACTGGTCTCGCAGTCAAGCCCACGCCTCTGGGCCTCCTTCCTCCATTCGTCGGAGTATCCGTTTCCATCGAAGCATACATCCCTGCATGCACGGTAGGTCTCACGGGTTTCACGGAGAACCGCATCCATGACGTCCTCACCCGATTCGATACGGGCATCGACTGCCTTCTTGAACACCTTCAGCTGGTGCGCGACGATCGTGTTGATCACGGAGATCGCGGAGGAGCAGTTGGCCGATGACCCCACCGCCCTGAACTCGAACCTGTTGCCGGTGAACGCGAAGGATGATGTCCTGTTGCGGTCGGTGTTGTCTATCAGGAGCTCGGGGACCTGGGGGATGCCTATGCTCATACCGCTGGTGCCACCTATGCGCACCATGTCCCCTGATTCCAGGAGCTGCTCGAATGCGGAACCAACCTGTGTACCCAGGAAGGACGATATTATCGCGGGAGGGGCCTCGTTGGCACCGAGCCTGTGCTCGTTGGATGCTGTCAGGACGGATGCCTTCAACAATGCGTTGTTGTCGTACACGGCCTTGAAGACGTTCGCGGTGAACACCATGAAACGGAGGTTCTCCATCTCGGTCTTACCGGGTGCCAGGAGGGGGATGCCGGATTCCGTTCCCAGCGACCAGTTGCAGTGCTTGCCGGATCCGTTGACGCCCTCGAATGGCCTCTCATGGAAGAGCACCTTGAACCCGTGCCTGTCGGCCACGGACCTCATGAGTGCGATGAGCACGAGGTTGTGGTCTATGGCCAGGTTGGCCTTCTCGTACACCGGTGCAATCTCGAACTGGTTCGGTGCGACCTCGTTGTGACGCGTCTTGATGGGTATCGCAAGCTTGTAGCACTCGAACTCCAGGTCCCTCATGTACTCCATGACCCTGGACGGTATGGAACCGAAGTAGTGGTCGTCCAGCTGCTGGTTCCTCGCGGAGTTGTGTCCGACGAGGGTCCTGTCTGCCATGACGAGGTCCGGACGGAGTGCGCAGAGGGATGAATCCACCAGGAAGAACTCCTGCTCCCAACCGAGGAACGAGCACACGTTGTCGTCTATTCCGAAGTACGACAGGACATCCTTGGATGCCGCCGCCACAACGGTCTCCGACCTGAGCAGGGGTGCCTTGTAATCGAGTGCCTCCCCGGTATACGATATGAACACCGTCGGGATGCACAGGCAGTCCCCGATGATGAATGCCGGTGACGATGGATCCCATGCAGTGTATCCCCTTGCCTCGAAGGTGTTCCTCAACCCACCATTGGGGAACGATGATGCATCGGGCTCCTGCTGACAGAGAAGTTTTCCGGCGAACTGCTCGAGGGATTCCCCCTTCCCATGGGGTTCGGCGAATGAATCGTGCTTCTCGGCGGTTCCACCGGTGAGGGGTTGGAACCAGTGCGTGTAGTGGGTCGCACCCATGTCCATGGCCCAGCGCTTCATACCTGCTGCCACATGCTCTGCAACCTCACGGTCCAGTGTGACACCCTGCTCTATCGACTCGTAGATCTTACGTCTGGTGTCCGCGGAGAGGTATTTCCTCATGTTCTTCCTGTCGAAGACGTTGCACCCATAGTACTCTGAAGTGGCCCTCGCAGGAGGCTCCACCTTGACGGGGGCCCTCATATAGGCCTCCTCTACCGCCCTGAACCTGCTGTTCGACATGCCACCGATTCCTCATTCCCTATTTATATAGGTTACTGATAAGGCGATAAATTGACATACAATCTAAAAATAATTAGATGATTGATACATATTTTTGTATTATATTGAACATATGTCTAGACATTCAAACTATTCGTATACAAATTCTCTAAATCGGATAACATACGAGTTCGAATGTCTCAGAATCATTCCCCGCAGTCACTACAATCGTTAAAAATATCGACATGCATACCCCATTCCGAGGGATGGCAATGGTATTCAAACTGTTCAAGAACGGCGACACCCTGTATGACGAGGGTAAGGAATTCATCAAACGCGGAGAATTCGGTAAAGCTCGCGACTACCTTCAGAAATCCATGGAAAAAGACGGCGGCGACGATGATTGCGCCGCAGTCAAGATCGCATTGATAGATCTGTCCTCACAGACCACTAATCCTCATATGTACGGCATCCTCATCAAAAAACTCGAGGAGACCGACAACGAGGAGTTCGAGTTTGGACTCACCCAGATCATCAGGGATGAACTCAAGGTCGAATGCGAACTCACGAAACGCAAGTTGGAGTTGATACAGTCCGGTGGACGTGGAACATCCCTGATATCCAAGGGTGAGCAGCTGCAGCAGCTTGCCATGGACTTCCAATCCAGGATCGGTGAGAGGACCCTGGTGATTCCTGAGCTCTTCAACAGGGACTCGACCGTGACTGGAAACACTGAGTTCTACAACCTCATGGCGATAGCATACGAGACCATGGCCAGAGGAGTCGTCTGGGACAACCCCTCGCAAGCCGCGGAGTACGAACAGATAGCGGCAGGGTACCGTCAACAGAACGGACAGTCCGGTGACGACAACATGGCAAGGATCCAGGCCTACTCCACCACATGCAAATGCTGGATGTGCGGGAGGATAGCCACTGGTGAAGGCATACACTTCTACAAGACCGATGCAGAGGTCTCACCTGCCCTGGACAACCAGTCCGATACCGTAAGGTCCAAACCGGAGGGCGATGACCACATCTACATCTGCCTCGCCTGCTACAGTGCCGTCTCCAAACGTTCGGATGCCATATCCCGCCAGTACTACGACAAGGCCCTGCAGGAGATGAGGGCCATGGAGATGAGACTTCAGGCGGAGATCATGGCACTGCAGAGCCAGATCTCCATGGCAAGGATGAGTAGATGACATGGACGGCATGATCGAACTAAGATGCAAGTACTGTGGAGCGCCCCTTGACAGGGAATCCCTGGAATCGGAATCCCCCTATGTCACATGCCCCTGTTGCGGAACATCACAACAAAGGGTGGATGCGAAAGCGTACATGGACCAGATGATGGGACAGATTCAATCCTGGATCAGCAAGGCCATCCCCGGCGGGTTCTCCATCACCCAACAGGAGAACGTCGACCCCATCGCCAGGCACAACATCTACATGAACAACGTGAAACCGGTCCTGGACCTGGAGATGAACGAGTACAGGTTCGCTTTGAACAGCACCCTGTCGTCCCCGTTGATAGTGTTGCCGTTCACCAAGGGGGATCCCGCCAGATCCAAGCACACATCAGCCCAGGCGTTCGAGTTCAATGCGAAGCTGAAGAGCCTCGAACCCCTCGCGGTCGATGCCCAGAACAAGAAAGCGATCATGGACGCGGAAGGACTGTCCACGGCCTACGCACTCATCGTGAACAACAGCAAGATGCTCATGGACACCACCCCTGGCAGATTCACTCTGATGTCCAACAACTTCAGGGAGTCGTCCGATGCCCTGAAGAAATGCGACGGATACGATGCCGTGTCCATGCGCCTCAATGGTCTGGCCGAGATCTGTGCCGCATCAGAGATGATACTGAACGGAGACAACCTCGGTTGCCTTACGAAAGCCGAACAGGGTGCCCAGATGCTCGCCACAGCCAAGACGGAGATCCTAAAGAACCCGCGCCTGGCAATGACACTCCGTGCCATAGATCTGGAGATTGAACAGACCCAGACACTCATCGGAGTGGCCGGTTCATCCACGGTAGGCGATGACGATCCGCTTCACACCCTGGAGACCATCAACAGGATCACCAGCGTCCCGTACCCCGACAACAGGCAATGGTCCCCGCTCCTCAACAGGGATGACAGGAACGGGGAGTTGCAGGAGTACATGGGCAGAATCATGAACGCCAAATCCGGGGGAACACTCCCCATATGCTCCGGTGATGGCGACATACTCGTCCCGTTCTGGGATGTGGATCTGAAATACAGCTTCACCACGGGCGGACTGTTCAACAAGAAATGCGTGGAGGTCTCCGAAGACATACTCGTCCCGGCCATCTTCACACTCAGCAGCCGTGCCCTGGACAACCCCTGCTACGGTGTTACCGACATATTCTCAGCGGTACCGGAGAAATCCATAATAGACAGGTTCAAGGGCAACGAAGACAGCATCAGCGGAGGCGCCGGAATCGGACGCCTGGCAGAATCCGCCTCGGAGAACCAGATCGGATCCAGGAAGGTCATGGTGCCCCTCAGCACCAAGACCGAGGCCATGCGCCTTGTGGACAACTACATGAGACTGGTCTCATCCAACAACTCCAAACTGAAACTCAGTAAACCATTCGTCAAAAGATTGATCTACATACCGTGCAGAAGTGGTTCCAACGGACCGATTCTGCCGGAGATGTTCGGGAAACTCGTGCCCGCGGTCATGCAGGACCCCTGCATGGCAAACACGATAGTAATTGAGTGATCGACATGACAGAAGAAACATCCAAGAAGGGAATGTCCCCCAGGACGTGGAACGCCGTGTCCATAGGGGTCTTCCTGATCGCCATAGCATTGGGGATATTGATCTACACATCGACTAACGACATATTCGATGCTTTCTGGTCCATTCTCATAGCATTCGGAGCATACATGGCATTGTCCTCCCCCTTCAGAAAGGAGGAGGTCGACAGCTTCGGACCATCCATGTCCGATGCGATCTGCGCCGGAGGTGTCCTGCTCGCAGGCATCGGTGCATCAGGTCTGCTCTACAGCTTCACCGGAGAGGTCCTTTACACCGCGGTCGTGATCATAGTCATAGTCGCATTGGTGGGAATCATTCTTTCAATCAAGAACAGGAGTCTTTGAAATGGCTATCAACGATGACATTCGCAATGAGATGAAGGCGGACATGACCCTCACCGAGAGGATCTGCCTGTACGTCCCGTTCTACAAAGGATACAGACAGAGGAACCTGCGCAGGGATGAGGACAGGGCCGTGAGGGGCGAGATGTCCCGTGTCCTGCAGGGCGCGAAAACCGACCTCGCCACCATACAGAGACTCCATATCGGCACACCCCTCATGCTGGAGGTCGAGAGGATCAGGACCAAGGTCGACAGATACGACATCGACGTCAAGAAGGCCGTGAACGGCTATTCTGGATTCCACGATTCCAACAAGGTCCTGGAGGACGACCTGGACAAACTCGTCCAATGGGACGCCCGCATATTCGATGACATAAAGGTACTGCGCGAGACCGTTGAAGGCATGGTGTCCACCGGAGGGGATGCATCCTCCCTCATCGCACTGGAGAGGGGCATCGATTGCCTGATCGAGGACTACACGCAGAGGGAAGCCCTGATGAAGGGACTCAGCGGAGAGTGAACACATGGGAAAGACCAACGTTGTGACATGGGACTCACAGGGTCCGGACGACATAATCTACGCATACGAGCACGACGACCTCAGGACCCTGACATCCGTCACCGTCCCCGAACATGCGGTCGCGGTCTTCGTCAAGGACGGGCAGCTCACCGGAGTCCTCGAACCCGGCAGACACCAGATCACCAGCAACAACATCCCCTGGTTGACCAAACTGTACAACCTCGCGATGGGATACAAGGAGACCCCGTTCAAGGTCAATATAATCTACATCTCCCAGAAGATGTTCAACGGCAGATGGGGCATCCGCGGCATGATCAAAGCCGCCCAGGGATACGAGGTACCGATAACCCTGATGGCCAATGGAAACTACCAGTTCCGCATCTCCGACATACCCGTGTTCTTCACACAGGTCCTCTGAGGCCTGAAGACGTACACCACCGGAAGCCTGAACGAGTTCATGAAATCGTTCATCAACGAGCAGATCACCCAGCAGCTCTCCAGGCAGTACTACATGGAGGTCCTCAACAACCTGGAGATGGCCTCCACCAGTACCAAGATCCTCCTGGAGCAGTACTTCAACCAGAGGGGTATCGAGCTCCTCGCCCTGAAGATCGCAGAAGTCAGGACCACGGACGAGGACCAGAAGAAAGTGTTCGAGTACCTGCAGTTCAGCAGCTCCAAGGGAGAGTCGTTCAGGAGATACGAGGTCATGGAGAGCATGGCCAATGCAATCGGCGAATCCGACGGTGGTGCAGCCATGGGTGCCGGTATGCTCCTGTTCCCGCAGATGTTCCAACAGCTCCAGCAACAACCCCAGCAGAGTATGGCCCAGCAACAACCCAAGGTGCTCTGCCCGTACTGCGGAGGTCCCAACGACTTCCCCTACAAGTTCTGCTCCAACTGCGGACAACCATCGCCCCAGGTACAACCCATGGGTGCACAGGCTGCACCCCAGCCCGGACCTGCCGCACAGGCGGCTCAGCCGACGGCTGGACCCAAGTTCAACAACTGCCCGTACTGCGGACAGAACATCAGCGGCCTTCCGAAGACCCCCAAGTTCTGCCCGTACTGCTCCGAGCAGCTCTTCTGAAACCCAAAGCGGGGGCATCCCCCGCGCATCCCATCGTTCTGAAGATTGTGGAATCATGTGTTTGTATTACGAAATTCGTAAAATTTCTTCGAAAAAAATAGTATTGATTTCATCAACATTTCGACAATCGAAATAATACAATTATAAATAGTAATAATGCGTAACATCATATGCAGGAGGTAAGTGCAAATCGCTAAACGACA
>JAGBGN010000028.1 GCA_017935945.1 Candidatus Methanomethylophilaceae archaeon
AGACTCCAGGGGTTGTACACGTTCGCATCTCCGAACCTGTAACCGTCGTACCATTCACGGGCCTCGTCGATCCTCTCTGGGTGTCCGTACTCTTCCAGTACCGCTTTCACCTCCTCATCGGTGAACCCGAACATCTCGTCGAAGTCCTTGCTGAGGACGTTGTTCACCCTGAGGTTGTTCAATCCGGAGAATATGGATTCCTTGGAGATCTGCATGACTCCGGTCACGACTCCGAATTGCAGGGAATCGTTCCCCTTCAACGCGGATGAGAGGATGTCCCTCATCGAATCCAGTATCTCCTGATGATGTGGTTTCCCGAATGCGTTGTGGATTGGATTATCATATTCATCGATGAGTACGATGACCTTCTTCCCATGGTGCTTGTACAACAATTCTGATAATCTGAGGATCGAGCTGTACATTTTCGATGGGGTGAGTTCTTCATCGATGGTCAACTGGATGAGCTCCGCTTCCCTGACGGATATGTTCTTCGAATCCAGAAGATATCCGAATGAATCGTAGAGCATGGACAACATCTCGGACAGTTTCTCATTGAATGTCTCCATGTCCTTGGAGTTAAGTCTCTTGAAATCCAGATAGATAACAGGATAAGCGTTCCTGTGCTCATCGCATTCCTTGCAATCCGATACCTTCAGACCGTCGAACCATGTGTTGTCCTTGGGATACCTGATGTTGAAGAAGGCATCCAGCATGCTGAGGTTCAGGGACTTGCCGAAACGTCTGGGTCTGGTGTAGAGATAGACTTCGGACTTCTGAGACAGTATCTGGGGGATCAGGTCGGATTTATCGACATATAGGTATCCCTCATCACGAACTTTCTTGAAATCCTGGACGCCAATCGGCAGGGGTCTGACCATGATATCCTTAAGATTGAACTCCGGGTTAATACAGTTGTCGTGTGCAGTCACAATCAATGGATTGTCTCAGAGAACCTTTCACTTCGGCAAGGTTATGGCACCCTCGTATGTAAACGTAATTCATACAATACGGCACTCCCACTGAGTTCACAATCATCCTCTCTGTACGAGACCGTGACCGGGTATCCCTCAAACCGAAGGTCTCAAGGTGAATTTGTGGTTCCTATGCCCAATTCCGTAAATCTCGCTATCAGACAGGACATATCTATGGCCCGTGATCCTCTCTAACAGGCGTGAGAAGTAGCGGATGTCGAAATCGGCGGCGATACTGGCCACCCTGTCATCAAGATCCCTGGGGGAGACTACCACAAGTGTGAATGGGAGGAATGATAGGGGGTGGATTGTTCTGAACCCATTTCTGGACAAGGCCGATATGGCCTCCTTCACAGTCATGGTTTCATTCTCGTCCACCATCACGTCCGCCATTTGCGAAGAGAATTGGAACAGAGCTCCTCTGAGATCGAGCCCCAGGGCATCCGTCTCCAATATGAGGAAGGACATGAAATGGAGGAAGAACGATTCCGGATCACTCATCATCGAATCGAGTTCATGCTTCCCCCTTTTCGTAATCGATGGGTCGAACGCACCCCATGAGATGATGTGTTCGATACTGGGTGAGTACAGACTGTCCTTTTGAACGACGGTCTCCTTCAATACCCCCTCGTCAACCATCTTGCGTAAGTTGGTTGATGTCGTCGATAGGGGTATGCCGGTTGCATCGGATATGCACGATGCCGTCATGGGTTTCCCCTGCACCTGTTCGATTATCTTGATCCAATTGGCCTCCTCCACAGCCCTGACATTCCGCTCTGTCAGGATGATTTTGATTCCTGTGGGATGGTCTATCCTGACTGGGAACTTGTGCAACAGGTTGTTTCCGTAGATGTGGGGGTAGGTCCCATTGGTTGGTGAGATGGTGACCGTACAGCATGATTCGTCAGTGGCTTCCATCTTGGAGGGGTTGTATACATCTCCAGTGCAGGCGGATATGAAACTGGCGATTACGATCGAGACGAACCTGATGTATGTGCCTGCGGCAGAATGTGTCATGGGGGCTGTCAGTCTTATGCTCAACTTCAAAGGGATATAGTCCAGCACCTCGATTTCGGCCATGTCGACACCCGTCAGGAAGTTTACACACGATTCAAGGGACGTATCCACTTTTTTGTCGGAGACCGGAAGGTTCTCGAGGAGTTTATGGGAGATTATGATGGCTATGTTGTTGAGGATCGGTTCGAGGGATAAGCCGATGGAGCTTGTGGTCATGAGGGCGTTGGTGAAGATCCTCTTGTAGTATCCATCATCTTTCGTATGCATAGCTTCCCTGTGATAGGGAAGGAGGGGTTCGGTATCGGGTTCGATGGACTCCATGATCCTGCAGGCATCGGTGTGCCATCTGCGGTCATCGTCGTTGCCTGTGCAGTAGATGGCGTTTTTCTCCCACAACCTGTTCAATGAGGAGAATGCCGTGGATTTCTTCAATCCGGTGATTTTGACTATGGATGCAAGCGTATCGGCCCCCTTCATGATCGCCATGAAGACTGATATGTCCGTGCTACCCTTTATCAGGATTATCTTATCGTTTGCAAGAACCAGTTGGAAGATACCATCATTTTGGGGGAGGGGGGGGGGGGATTCGCACCCTTGACAAACGGCATGTCAGGATATTTGTTTGGTTGTTTTAAAAACTATGCTTTCAGCTCATATTACGTCAGACGTCGAAAGGCTGTTCCCACACGATGGATGGTCGCATCGATGTTTCGATGCCATGTCCGCGTTGTTCGAATTAAGTTCTTTTCGCATAATCCATCCTCTTCGTGACCGGCGGTTCAAAACAGGATGCATCTCGGATATACCATGTCCGGGCAGGTGGTTTGGCACATGGTGCCGTGCGTCGTGTTATGGGGGTACGTGTGACTTATCGATTTTGTCGTGCGATGATATTGTTTTACGATTTTACTAAGATGTTGTATGGTCCATCATGTATGTATTCACGGTTCGGTGATGGTCCATGACGGTCTCCATCATCGGTAAGACCCTCCGAAGTCGTGATGGTTCTGCAATTATGTTTATAAATTCAACTTTAACGAATGTTCATTCAGAACCCTGACAGGTAACAGGGGGAAGTGAAAACATGAGAACAGTAAGTGGAGCGAGGATGATGCTTCTATCATCCCTGTTGATGTTGTTGGCAGTGTGTCTTGTATTCGTTCCCAGCATGGGATCGGATGAGGCAGATGGTTCAACAGATTATGTTGAAGGGGGTATAGAATACACCTGGGACGGGAACTATCCGAGAACCGTGAAAGTCACAGGTGTGGAAGATGATCATGTTCTGGAATCGGAACTGGTGATTCCGGATTCAATCACCGTAAGCGGTTTTGATTATGATGTTGTCGGAATAGGAGATTATGCGTTCGAGAATCAAACCGGTTTGAAGGAAGTTACAGTAGGTAGGAATGTGAAGAGCATCGGTATATATGCATTCACGAATACTAGCTTGGAAACAATAAATTTGAGCTACGGGATAAGATCAATCGGTGAAGGGGCATTCACTGAGACGGATTTGAAGGAGATTGTCCTGACACAACCGATATGGAGCATTCAATTCGGCAAAGCATATATCGTTAGCGGTACGAATGAGTGGTCGTTCGTATCCGGGTATGATGGCGTGACGTTGGAAGGGGTGTACACGAGTTCTGAATTCGAACAGAGTACTCGTGTGGGTTCAGAAGCATTTGGACCTAAACTTAACGATGAGGGTTTCACTGCTTACTTCAAGTACAATTACCTGTACAACGTGGAGCACTACCTCATGGATGAAGATGGTGAGGGTTACTCGCTGGAATCGGAGAGTACCCAGATGCTGTACGGCAGAGGTACCACAGAAGCCGTCCCCAAGACATTCATGGGTTACGATTCCGTACCGTTTGATCAGGAGAGCATCAGGGCTCCGACTTATTATCCTCAGCAGATGAAGTATGTATTTACGCCGATTACCGTCAAAATCTACTATGACTTAGATTTGATGTCGGTGGACATACCTGAAGAGTTTGTCCAGGAATATGGTGCCGGCGATTCATTCACACCGTTCGATACGGAGATAACTTATCGCAACGGTGTGAAAGGATCATTGCAGGTTACCGAGGACATGGTGCAGGGATTCTCCACATTGAAATCAGGGGAGTTCAAAGCAACAGTCAAGTTCAGAGGCGAAACCGCGACATTCACCTACATCGTATCCCCGGTGACGTATGACCTGTGGATCGGCGGAGTGCAGATTACTAATGATGAAAATGTCATAGAAGATGATGACGGCGGTACAGCATCTTTCGATATCACCACAAACACACTCACATTGGACGATTTCGACGTCGATTCCGAAGAGACAGGTATTAGATCCACGATGGTCGAGCAACTGGACATAATCGTCAAGGGCGTGAACAACATTATTTCTGCTCAGAACGGAATCGATGCCGTTACACTGTCTATCGTGGGTGACGGGACCCTCAACATCGATAGTGGAGGTGTCGGTATAAAGATCGGTAAGCCCTATCATACGGACATAAGAGGAATGTCCGGATCTGAAAGGCTTCAATTGAACATCTATAGTGGGGGAAATGGAATCTATCGTGTATTCGTAGCGGGAGATCCCAATGAACGTTCCGAATCTACCACTTTTCAGTACTGTGAAATGGTTCTTGCAGGTAGCGGTAATTATGGAATACATGGCGGTCAAGGAACATACATCGAGGATTGTACAGTTGATGTAGAGGGGTACGGTACAGGTATTTTCTCTGGTGGGGCTGCGTTGAGATACTTCGGAATCGAGAACAGTACTGTATCTATAAGATGTGCATCTGGATTGAGTGGATATTATGCGGACCCCGTTTTCGAGAACTCCCGTGTTGATATCATATCTAAGATAGGTATCAATGTGAGAATTGGATCAATTGGGGATATCACGTTACAGGACAGTGATCTATCTATCAGGTATCTTACGGAGGGAATTCCGACATCACCACAGGATTTCATTGTAAATGGGGATTCATCCATCATCATAGCATTTGACCATGAGAATGGTATGATTGACAACAATGTCGAGTTGTTTGGAGGTATCGTGGATATCATCGTAAAGGATCCCGAAGGTGGCATATATGACTATGTGGTCCTGGCGGGAGGCGAATCTGGTTCGTTAACAACATACACCAGAGACAATTTCTACGAAGTGGCCAATTCCACTGAAACCCAACTCAGGATGCCCAAATTCATTCAGAATGAGGAGCAGTATCATTATGAGTTCCATCCGATGTTGACCGTTTCATTCGACGGAGGAGGTCGTGAAGGGAGCATGGATCCCATACCGACCTATGAGGGGGGTATCGTGGAATTACCTTATGAATCAGGTTTCACTTCCGGGATGGGAGAAGTATTCATAGGATGGGAAGATGCATCTGGTAAGTTTTATCTTCCCGATCGCACGATAGTCGTGACACAGGATACCGTCTTATCACCTGTATACGGGGAATTGGTCCCCAGCAGTATCTCTGTCAGTGGAAGGGCAGCATTCGTTATCGGAGATGAGTTGGGAGGTTCAGACCTGATGGTCACGATCGGATATGCGGACGGGAAGTCTACAGCCCTCCACATAACAGATGAACTATTCACTGTGTCTGGATTTAGTACAGAAGCATATGTTCCCGATGATCAACCTGGAACGGCGACTGTCGAGTACAACGGCCTGTCATGTACTTTTGATTACACGGTTGCGAAGTTGCTTCAATCTACAGATTTCACTCTCGTAAGAATGTCATTGGATGAACCTCGTGGAACTTTACAGGTTGATGAGTATTTTGATCATGGGGATGTCGGAGGCAGGTATTACTTTGGTTCCACTCAAGGGGAACTGACCATCAAGCTCTTGGAGAAGGGTGATGCCGAATTCGATTATGATGAGCAGAGCATGACGATCAGCAATGTATCCAAGCCTGGGACCATGACGGTATTGGTTACGAGGGCTGCAGATGACATCTATCAAGAAGTATCGAAGGAATTCCAATTGACAGTACAGAAATTCAGGTTCATTAACGAGGCTACCCTGAGGAATTTCCTTGAATTAAGTTCTACGGAACCAATATCGGACAGGGAAGTTAACATCAGTTTAATGCACTCAGAAGATGCGATTGTGACGATGGAGATTGTGGAAGGTGGCTCAGCCACGGCGACAATCGAAGATGGTGTCGTGTCCGTCACCAATCTCGGTACCGATGGTACCGTGAAGGTAAATGTAGCGGTCAGCGGAAGTCCATACTATAGTGATTCCAGCGCAACATTCACACTCAAATTCTCAAAGTTAACTGGTGATCATGAGGACGGGTTTACCATTCCCAGTGGTCTAACAGCATTTAGGGGTCAGACTACTGAGGATATAGCTCTCCCCGAGCATTGGAGCTGGAGTGAAGTCGTCACGTTCGAAACTAGTGGTGACATCCAAGTACAAGCCACTTATACCCCTGAGGATGAGGACAATTACACTGCTTATACTACTCTGCTCATCGTCAGTGTCGGGAAGTCCGCATCCACGGTCACGTTGTCACAGACGGAGTTCACATATGACGATGGTTTACAAATCGATTTCACTGGATTAGTCGGTGGAGTTGGTGACGGTGATGTCTCCTACGAGATAACGGAGAGGAATGGAGTCGAGTTTGAGTTCTCGGATGGTATTGTGAGAAACATTTCCATTGCAGGAGGCTCCTTTGACATAGTGATATCAAGAGCTTCAACCGATCAGTATGGTCCGGTGGTTCAGAAATTCACGATAGGTTTGAACAAGGGTGTACAGGAGATCACCGTTACTGGTGATGTCGATTCACCTCCATTTGACACTCCGTATGAGGTTATAGTTACAGGTTACCATGGTGCACTGGCATATGATGTCAGTTCTGGTAACGCGACATTCACTGGCAATGTTCTGAATGCCACCGGGGCCGGGACGGTCGTTTACACTGTCAATGCCGCAGAGACTGACCTGTATGAATCAGATGTGGAGGAGTGTTCCGTCACATTCGCAAAAATCGGTCTCACCGTATCCGTTAATGATGCAAGTATAGAATACGGTTCGGTTCCGGAATTCACAGTCACATCCCAGGGTCTCGTGGAAGGAGACATCCTCGGGGACATCCTCGGGGACATCACATTCACTTGTGGTTATGAACAGTATGATGATGTTGGAACATACACCGTTAATGTATCGGGGAATGCGGTCCATGATGACTACGACATTACATACGAGCCTGGAGAACTCACCGTAGTGGCGAAGAGCATTTCAGCATCCATATCGTCGGCGACCAGCGCTTATGGGGCGGAACTCGCCCAGTTGGTAGCTACAACCGAAGGTATCGTGAACGGCGATACGGATGTCTACACGCTATCCACAACTGCCACCACTTCATCCGGAGTCGGATCGTATGATATTATAGGTACAATCAACGATACCAACTATGCCGTGAAATTCCTGAATGGTAACGGTGCATACACTATCACCAAGGCCCTTATAGAACCTCCTGTGGTAGAAAGTAAGATCTATACTGGGGAGAAACTGGTTGCAGATATCCCAACTAGTGAGGTCTATGACGTGGTATCCAACGATGGAGGTATCGTTAAAGGAGAGTACGATGTCGTGTTGTGTTTGAAGGATGCCGTTAACTACGGGTGGAAGGAACATGGGGATGTGAACATTACTTTGAAGTTCTCTATCCTCGCAGGATACAACCAGTGGATACAGGGTCCGAGTATCAACCCATGGAGTTACGGTGACAGACCCAATGAACTACAGTTCGAAGCTATGCATGGTGACGGAACCGCAATCGTGGAACATCGTGTGACCGGAACCGATGAATGGAGGGACGGTTTGCCCACCGATGCAGGGCACTATGATGTTCGTGTTACCATCCCGGAAACTCTAGATTATGCGGCATTATCATCTACGGTCCAATTGACCGTTGAGAGAGCCGATCCTGATTCCGAGATCTCATCAACACTGGTTGCGACTTACGGTCAGACATTGATTGAAGTGATGCTGCCTTCCGATGAGGGCGGTGTGTGGACCTGGATTCTTCCCGGAGATACATCCGTTGGCGACGTCGGAACTAGGACTTTCCCTGCCCTGTTCACTCCGAAGGACCTTGTCAATTACAACTTGAAGGATGATTACCAAGTAACCGTCCAGGTCCAGATGGCCGACTCAATTATTAACACTGAGCCCCAGGCGTCGACCGGATTGATTTACGATGGTACATCCCAGGTACTGGTCCAAGCAGGTTCATCTGAAGGGGGCGTTATGCAGTACAGATTGGGAGCAGGGAATGGATGGTCTGCCATGGTCCCCTCAGCAACAGGTGCGGGAACATACACAGTATATTACAAGGTTGTAGGAGACAGCAACCATAATGACACGGAGGAGAAGGATCTCACCGTGAGCATATCAAAGAAACTGGTGGTGGTTACCGTAAATGATGTGGAAGTGGAACAGTTCGGATCGATCCCCTATGAGATTGGGTACACCGTGAGTGGACTCGTCGATGGAGATGTTATCGATGACGCACCTGTGGTAAGTCTGGAGTCGGACGTTGACACAGATGTTTGTGGAACATACATCATCAATGTTTCGGGCGGTTCGGATCCGAATTATGAATTGCAATATGTGGGCGGTACACTCACCATTTTCGAACACACAGAGCACGACTTCACCGGAAGCTGGGAGTCGGACGGAACAGGACACTGGCATGTCTGCAGCATCGTTGGTTGCGATGAGACCGACACCAAGGTTGAACACGAACCTTGTGATGCAACATGCGAGTCTGCTGCCGTATGTGATATATGTCAGTTCGAATGCGGACCTAAGGATCTGGAGAACCATGTCGGTGGAACAGAGGTCCGTGATGACGATGAGGACTACTCGGGAGATACATACTGTCTCGGATGCAACAACATCCTGGAATCCGGATACTACATCTATGATGTGACATTCACCGGAGAGGGTTTCACAGAGGTTCTTCGTAGTACCGGAGAGGGTGGTACCGTCGATGGCGGATTCCCCCTGACCGACCGCGAGGGATATACTTTCATAGGCTGGTTCACCGGCGGTTCGGACACCCCCATTGTGGAGTCGGATATGTTCCAGGAGGATACGGTGCTGGTCGGACAGTGGACCGTCAACCAGTACACCATAACCTTCGATTCGGATGGAGGTTCCGAAGTGGAACCGATCACGCAGGATTACGGTAC
>JAGBGN010000029.1 GCA_017935945.1 Candidatus Methanomethylophilaceae archaeon
AACTAGTCATCACCACGGTCAGGAAGGAAGGTGCACCCCTCATCAGGTACAGGACACACGACCTCACCAGGATCATCCCCGGGGAATGTCCATGCGGTTCCAGATTCCCCCGCATCGACATCATAGTCGGACGCACGGATGACATGGTCAAAGTGAAGGGCGTCAACATGTTCCCGGCACAGTTCGATGAGGTCATATCGGAGACCTGTTCCGCCACCGGAGAATACCAGGTGATGATAGACCACGTCGATGGCAAGGATGTCGTCACACTCTTGTTCGAGACCGAGTTGCCCGAGGGATCCCGCGGTGAACTCGAAGCAGAAGTTGAGGCCCGTGTCAAATCCAAGATCGGGATAAAGGTCGTACCCCATGCAGTGGACATCTTCCACCTGCCACGTAGCGAGAAGAAGACCAATCGCATTTTCGACAACAGGTACTGATACGATGTCCGATGAACTGTCCCTGATGGTATCCGCATTGAAAGCCGCAGGTCGTGCCGTCCTATCAGGTACTGGTAGCGTTCATGACAAGGACACCGTCGTTGGAGTCCATGATGTGGTCAGTGATGCCGATGTCTGTGCGGAAAGGATCATCATCGATGCCATCAGGAACTCCTTCCCCGACGATAACATCATGTCGGAGGAGATCAACCCGGAATCGCTCATGGAAGGAAGGACCTGGATCGTGGACCCCATCGATGGTACCATGAACTACACCCGCGGCATCCCCCTCTATGGGATACAGGCCGTGTTCACAGTCGATGGTGTCCCTTCAGCATCAGCGATATATTTCCCAGCACAGGACGAGATGTTCACCGCATCACCCGAAGGTGCTTTCCTGAACGGTGAACGCATAAGAACGGCCGATTACACACGCCTGGACAAGTGCATACTGTCCCTAGGGGACTTCAGCAGGAAATCAGAGACATTCCGTGAAGCGCAGGGGAGGATCCTCTGCGATTGTCGCGACCAAGTGGCCAGGTTCAAGGTGTTGGGTGCGGCATGCATGGATTTCGCATACCTAGCATCAGGCCGGACGGACCTGCACATCAGGTTCACGAACAAACCCTGGGACTTCCTTCCCGGAATGTACCTTGCCGAAATGGCCGGTGCGGTCTATGACGAGGATCTGTACAGGGATCACAGTATCCTGGTCATGTGCTCTTGCAAGGAGGTTCTGGACGAGGCCTTGGAAGGCCTGGTCCCGAAGTTCATCTGCAGTTTCCACCGATGAGGACGAGGTTTGCCAACAAGGCCTCCAACTGGATCCTCTCGTTGCTGCCTTCCACGATACGGAACTCCACCTCGCCTACCTTCTCGACCATCTTGACCTTCTCACGATCGGTGATCGGCATCTCGAAGACTGCGGAATGTATCTGTTTTATGACATCCTGTCCGGACAGCCCGAATGTTATCATGATGTCATCCAGTTTATCACGTGCCTTGATGAAGTCACCGGACAATGCGGTGTTCATCATCTCCTTGATGGCCTCAGGATTGGCCATACCTGTGGTCTGGTAGATGATGTCGAGGTCTATCTTCTTGCCGAGTGAAGCGGCCACCTGCAAGGAATTGACAGCACGCCTCATATCACCACGGGCGACGTGGATCAGGCCCTTGATCGCATCCTCGGTTATGTCTATGTTCTCCTTCTCCACGATCATGTTGAGGAAGCCACTGACATCATCCAACGTCAGAGGCTTGAACCTGAACACAGCACAACGGGACTGGATGGGGTCGATTATCTTCGAAGAATAATTGCAAGAGAGGATGAAACGACAGATACCGGAATACTTCTCCATCGTCCTCCTGAGAGCAGCCTGTGCATCATTGGTCAGAGCATCAGCCTCATCCATGAATATGATCTTGAAATCGGCATCTCCCAATGGCGCAGTCCTTGCGAACTCCTTGATCTTACCACGGACGACATCGATACCCCTCTCATCTGAGGCATTGAGTTCGATGAAATTACCCTTCCACTCTGTGCCGAACATCTCCTTGGCAAGTGCTAGGGAGCAGGTAGTCTTACCGGTTCCAGCAGGTCCGGTCAGAAGAAGATGCGGCATGTTCCTGGATGCGACATAGGCCTTCAACCTCTCGGTAACATGCTTTTGACCAACGACATCATCAAGTGTTTTGGGTCTGTATTTCTCCGTCCAGATCTCGTTCATGGTGACCATCACACCCTATGACAGAGCCTGATAAAACCTTGTTGTTCATGTTCACGACCTTCAAGCTGGATTCGAAGGAACAGCATCGGCCGCGATGGGAGAGTTCCGCGAACGAATCCTGGATCGTTCTTGACGACATGCTGGGAATCACCCGTTTCAATCATGTTTTAAACAAGTTTCACATTCACATACCGGTGATTCCATGTATTGTCCCAACTGCGGAATAGAGATCGGGGATGGATTCAAGTTCTGTGGGAAATGCGGATTCCAGTTAGAGGGTGTTCAGAACAACAGCGACCATTCCTCGCCTGGCGTCTCGTATGTCATGAACAGGAAGAGTGAAGGGATATCCCTCATCCTTGCGATCATACTTCCAGGACTGGCACACATCTATCTGGAGAAACTCACTACAGGACTGCTGTTCATATTCGCCAGCATCCTTGTCATGACGCTGTCCATAACACTGATGCTCGAAGGCATGCTGGGAGTCGGACTGCTGTGCCAGCTGGTATGTTTCGGTATCTGGATCTACTCCATCGTCGACTCCAACAGCCTGACCAAGAAATACAATGCCAGACTACTTCAGGAATGATGTTCCGAGTCGAAACTTCGAAACCACTTCTCCCCCTTATTCTCCGGTTTCATCGCCAGATACTATGATCACGGTACAATCCGCATTCCTGACCACATGGTTGGAAACACTACCGAGGATGAACCTGTCCAATGCGGACTTATCGGAACGACCGACGATGATCGTATCGCACTTGAAACGGGAGGCGATTTCCAGAACCGTCTCATCCGGTCTGCCGACCTCTATGATTGTATGAACGATGGCACCCTTGGAAGCGGCATGCTTCTGTGCGGCCTCCATGTACTCACGGACCGAGGGATCGGGATTCTCGGGATCCATCTGATCCTTGGATACGACAGTCAGAATGTACAGCGGCTCATTGTAGTTGACGGAATGTTTGATGGCATACTCCAGTGCCTTCTCGGTACTGCGCCTTCCATCATACGCAATCATTATGGTCATCTTACCACAGATAAACGTGGTCCTTCACTAATAAAGTTTGCTGGCGGCCCCAGAGACAGAGTGCCAGCATTGTAAAAATATACCCCTCCGGGAAGGAGGGTAAAAGGTTTGAAATCAAAACTAAACTCAGAGGTCGTAGTTCTTGGGGTTGTAGTTGGGGACAGAGTCCTTGTACTCCTTACCGCAGAACTCGACAATCTTGTCGGTCTCGTCGGTGAGGCCCTCGAGGGTCTTGATGATGGACTTGAGGGTGTCGAGCTGCTTGTTGGTGAGTGCGAGCTCCTTGGTCTCGTATCCGTTCATGATGATCTTGGCACCGGTGAGTCCGGCTGCCTTTGCCCTGAGGTAGAGGTCGTTTCCGTTCTCGGCGATTGCCTGTCCGACCTTGTATGCGTTGTCGTATGCGAGGACGTATCCCTCGGGTCCCCTGGTCCTGTCTGCGTACATGTACAGGTCCCTGAGGGTCTTCTCCTGACCGAGCTGGATAGCGGTGTTCATGAGAGCAGCCTCGTATCCGATGGATCCGAGCCAGCACTGGACGGAGGTTCCTCCGAACTCGGGGTGGTACTCGACGGACTCGTTGGACCAGAGGTCGCAAGCCTGTGCGATGAGGTTACCCTGGAGATCGCAGTGTGCGCACTGGCAGTTCTTACCCTCCTGAGCGGTGGGCTTTCCAGCGATTGCCTTACAGATGATTCCCTCGTATCCACAGTCCTTGTCGGGTCCGACTGCACCGGACTCCCATGCTGCAAGGGTCCTTGCTGCAGAGATGCACCTGGTGACTGCGGAGAAGGTCTTCTGAACATCGTTGTCGAGGAATCCTCCAGCCATGAACATGGAAACGTTTGCTCCGGAACAGTTGGTGTCTCCACCAGCGACTGCCTTGTTCTTCTTGGCGATGTCAGCGAACTCCTGCCAGACGTAGGTCATGTCAAGGGATCCAAGGTATCCGACTCCGAAGAGGAATGCGGTGATGTCTCCGTTGGTGACTGCGTAGTCTGCGAACTCTTTTCCTCCGACGGTCTCACAGGAGAGGTTGTCTGCTCCGTTCTCGCATGCAATCTCTGCACACTCGAAGAGCTTCTCGGGGTAGGAGCGTCCGCCCATTCCGGGCTTGAGTCCCTCATCGGCCTCACGCTGGTCGGGGATGGTGTGCCTGACTGCACAGTTGACTCCGTACTCCTCGTGGTACTTCTCACAGATTGCCTTCTGTCCCTCGACGACGGGTGCGGAGAGTTTCTCCTGGTTCATCTGGGAAACCCACTCGGTCTCGAGCTGGACGTTGGGGAATCCTGCGGTGACTGCCCTGTTCAGGATGTCCTTGGAGATGTAGTCAACGTACTCCCTCCTGAGCTTCTCGGAGTCCTTCTCGGCTCCGGGCCTGGGTGCGTAGTTGATCTCAGGAATAACGTATCCTGCTCCGATTTTGATTCCGAATCCGTAGGAAACGGGCTGCTGAGCGTGTCCGAAGACGAGCTCATCAGCATCTTTGTATGCCATGCTTGTGTATCTTGTAACTGCCAACTAAATCACTCTCCAACGATGTTGTCCCACTCCTCACGGATCTGCTTCCAGTCGTAACCCTCGAGCATCTTCTGAGCGAGGATGGGGGTCTGGGGTGCCTTCTCGGAGTAAATTCCGAGGTCGTAGGAGTTGGCGTAGTCCCTGTTGACTGCTCCACCGCATCCCATCATGGGGATGTTGAGACCGTTGTCAATGAGCCCCTGAGCGACTGCGGGGAATGCGGTCATGGTGGTGGTCATGAGTGCGGTACCGGAAATGAAGAGGGGCTTAACCTCGACGCACTTTGCAACTGCGTCAACAACAGGAACGTCCCTTCCCATGTCGATAACATCGTATCCGGAGGACCTCATCATAACAGCGGCGATGTTCTTACCGATGTCGTGGGGGTCTCCCTCTGCTGCGTGCATAACAACGGTTCCCTTGGACTCTCTTCCACCGGGGACCTGCTTCTCTGCGATTGCGATTCCGATCTCCATGGTCTTTGCGGCCATCATGATCTCGGGCAGGTAGTACACGTGCTCTGCGTAGAGCTTTGCAACGACTTCCATTCCAGCAACGAGTCCGTTGTTGATAACGTCGAGGGGGTCCCTCTCTTTGATTGCCTCAGCGACGACGGGTCCAACAGTCTTGAACCTCATGAACATGACTTCCTCTGCGACCTTGT
>JAGBGN010000030.1 GCA_017935945.1 Candidatus Methanomethylophilaceae archaeon
CCTCTGGGCAGTGAGCATGTACAGGCTCAGCCATGAGCTGTGGCTCCAGGGCAAGAAGAAGGAGGCCAGGGACATCAACTTCCGTGCACACCACCTGACCGGATGCGACATACACCCCGGTGCGACGATCGGGAAGAGGTTCTTCATCGACCATGCCACCGGCGTGGTCATCGGAGAGACGGCGGTCATCGGTGACGACGTGTCCCTGTTCCAGGGAGTAACCCTCGGTGGTGTGTCGTTCAACAAGGGCAAGAGGCACCCAACCCTGGGCAACCACGTGGTCGTCGGATGCGGTGCCGCCATCCTCGGCAACATCACAATCGGCAACAACGTGCGTGTCGGTGCCGGATCCGTGGTGCTGAAGGACGTCCCCGATGACTGCACCGTGGTCGGTATCCCCGGAGAGGTCGTCAAGAGGGCCGGTATCAAGACCCGCGACCAGGACCTTATGCACAACGAGCTCCCCGACCCCATGAGGGAGAAGATAGAGGAACTCGAGAACGAGATCAGGGAACTCAAGGAGATCATCGAACAGATGAGGAAGTGAGTTTTAGAATTCAACTATTTAATGATTTATCTTATTCGACGTCATTTTCGATTCAAAATGACGTCGAAACGCCATTATTTTTATATACTTGAATGTTCAAATTGATATCGTGCATATCTTTGACTACAGGTTCCTGAAAAACGATTGCGTCGATGTGGACATATTCAACAGAGCATGCAACATCGAGAGATCCAAAGGGAATACAGCCAATCAACCCCAGGACATCGGTCCGGTGATGTCGGCCCTGGAGAACCGTGCCATACTGATGTCGGTCATGGACTCCAATGCAATAGAAGGCATAAGGACCACCGAGGACAGATTGGTTGCATTGGTCTCGGGAAGGGTATCGCCGATAGGACATGATGAATGCGAGATTGCAGGATACCGTGATGCACTCAGGTTCATACACCTTAATCATGAGAACATCATCCTGAACAAGGAGTTCATCCTCGAGTTATACAACATGCTGATGTCCAACACGGGAGATGGTCCCTTCGGTTTCAAGAAAAGGGACAATGTCATCATCGACAGAGGGCCTGATGGCACCATCACCGACATATACCGCACCGTATCTGCTGCAGAGACAGAGGAGAGCATCGATCAACTGTTGATGTCCTATTGGGAGGTCCGTGATGATGTTGGTATCCATAAACTGCTGCTCATACCCTGCTTCATAATGGATTTCCTGAGGATACATCCGTTCCCCGATGGTAACGGACGCATGTCCAGATTGTTGACCACGTTGCTCCTGTATCAGGAAGGATATGACATCTGCAGATACGTGTCGATGGAATCGAAGATTAACTCCAGTAAGGCATACTACTACAAGGCCCTGGAGGAATCCCAAGTGGGTTGGTTCGAGAACAACTGCGATTACCGCCCATTCATATCGTATTTCCTGGACCAACTGTTCCTATGTTACAGGGAACTGAACTTGAACCTCGGGACGGAGATGGGCAGACGCAAGGGCTCTGATGCACTGGAATCGTTCCTTCGGATGTGCACCATACACGTATCAAAACGTGACCTGTGTTCCATGTTCCCAGATATATCCGAATCAACTGTTTCAAGGGTATTGAAAAGGATGTGCGATTCAGGAGAATTGATGAGAATCGGTGGGTCCAAGTCAACGAGGTATGTCAGGGTCAAGAAGTAATAAATCAGCGGCAATACCCTTGACCAGAATCAAAGAAAACGCTGAAGATACTTCCTCAATGCTGGATTACACACATAGATGTAACAACCCTTGATTCCACGTGTCATCATCACACGATAGGAGTTTATGATGTAGCGTTTCAAAGTCTCGTAATCAGCCCCTTGTTTCACGTATTTGTCATGGAACCTATCCGGATAGATGATGATCTCCCCTCTAGATTCGTCGTAATCGATCTCAGACCCCAGAATCACACCGACATAGTTCAGGTCATATCCCTGTGTAGTATGGATGCAACCGATCTCATCAACGGAACCTTCACGGAGGATCCATTCAACATTCTGCATATTCCATATGTAACGGTGCTCTCCGATGATGATATCCTCCAGATGTTGATCCAAGACCTCTTCCCTGGTCAAACCCTTGGAGATCCACTTCCAAGCATATCCAGCAACAGTACGACACAATCCATATTCTCCATCAAGATCCTTTATCGAATCCACCATCATTCCAACATCGTCGAACAAACGGAGATCGTATCCATCGAAACCCTCCCTGTGAGCCTGTACACATCTGAAGACCCTGTCTAGATAGAGCGGATATTCATCCCCGGATGCACATCTGAGTTGGGAGGTGAGCCTGAACTCCATCCGGTCATCTCCGATTATGGTTTCGAACTGTTCTGACGTTATGTCGGAACCCTTCACGGTCTGATCCTCGTCATAAAACAATACGGTATACCTGCTACTGGCTACGATCCAATCCAATTGGGTGCACTCTGCGGGATCCATCCCCAACCTGTGGCACACATTATCGTAGGAACCCATGTACGATATGTTCCTGCGACGGGATAACCTGTGACTCTCGTCGACCAGTAGGACATCATAATCACCGTCGACAACCTCTGAGGGCCCCAATACCATCTGCTTTGTCAACCCGTTTCCAGAATCACGGAATACTATCTCCAAGGTCTTACGGAGGGAGGTCATAGGGACGACCAAACCAATCTTCAGGTGTCCGTGTTCCTTGACGTAATGTGACAACCTGCGCATCACCGTGGAATCTCCGGATTCCATATCCATACCCACATCCACATCAAAATCAGAGGATCCGAGATTGGCCAAAGTGAACATCATGTTGATTGCAAGAACAGTCTTCCCTGTTCCTGCGGAACCATGTATCACAGCCCTACCGTTCTTACCATCAGATAGTTTTTCCAAAATATCGGAGAGGACCTCACCGCATATTGTCATCTGTTCCGAAGTCAGGGATGTGTATGGGGAATATTTGAACAGGTTACTGTTGCGGACAGAATCCAGATCGGACTTGACAAGGCCATGTTCCTTCATCCTCTCCCAGATCTCCGGAAGCATGCGTGCATACATCTCACGCTGATAGTACTGATGACTGGCAGACTGACCGGCACTTATGTTCTGTAACCTGAACCTACCATCCGCACCGCAATGACGGATGAGCATCTGCTCTATATCGAGAACAGCGGATTTGTTGAACCTTTCATCGGATATAACACTCAGTTCCTTCAACGATCTGCGGGAACCGTTCTGAAGATGCTGCTGCATACGGTTATGCATACTGCAGGTCTCGCCGATGTATGCTTCTGAATCGTTACTGATCATGTACACGACCGGCCAATCCGTTCCTGCCTCATCGGACCTGAGTGATTCCCTTCCATCCTTGTCGAAAGGGAATGCGGATATCCTCATGATTACCGGACATGCGGACGACACTATTAACCCTCCGATTAGTGAAGGTATAGCTAAATGTTCCAACAACACACAATCATTGATTACGTGATTATATCTGGATGAAATACAATCAGGAACCATGCCACCGAAGGATGATACCTCGACAATATCGGACCTCAAGGAGATGGTCCGTGAATTCTGTGAGGAA
>JAGBGN010000031.1 GCA_017935945.1 Candidatus Methanomethylophilaceae archaeon
AGTCGGCTGCCACTTTCAGCACGTCGGGATTGTTGCCGCCGCGTGCATTTCGGATAGTTGCCACCTTGTTGATGTTTACGCTGAGTTTTGTCATTTCATTTCGTTTTTTCAAGAAACTCGGAATCGAGGCGATCTCCATGGGATACATCGTCGTCGAACCCGGAATGAAGGTCGGAAAAGTGGGTCAGGCCGACCTCATCGAGAGGGACAGGATAGACAAGGCGGTCGGATACGCCATGGCAGCCGAGATGCTCGGAATGTCACTGGTGTACCTCGAGGCCGGATCCGGAGCGGACCGCCCCGTACCCCCCGAGATGATCTCCGCCGTCAAGGCGAGCATCAACGTGCCCCTCATCGTCGGTGGAGGCATCAGGACCCCCGAGGCAGCCGAGGCTGCGAGGAAGGCCGGTGCCGACATAATCGTTACAGGAACATTCATCGAGCAGTGCGACGACACCAGCAAGCTGAAGGCAGTCGTCTCCGCTGCGAAGGGACTGTGATACCATGGGATACAACGAACCCCCGGCATACCAGAACCCCATCTCCCCCCGTGCACCCATGTGGCTCACCCCCGAGGAGAGGGCTGCTGGAATCAACAAGGACCTCAAGATCGCCGCACGCAGGTTCCTCTGCCCCAAATGCGGTCGCGAGTTCAGCCTCTTCCAGTCCAGGGCTGTCGCATGCAAGGCGTGCCCCAAGGCGAACCAGAACTGCCCCAACGTCAGATGCCCCCACTGCGATTCCGAGTTCCCCCTCAGGGGATTCGTCGTCCCCGACAACAAGGAGGACCAGGTCCACATGACGCAGTACGCGGACAAGGTCTTCAACAACTGGGACGGAATGTACGGCGGCAACAGAAGGTAAAACCGGATGGAGAATCCCCGGGATCACCGGGGATCTTCCCACCCTTTCTCTTTTCTCACTCCGTCTTCTGGATTGCCAGCATGCCGGGGTGCCTGTTTATGATGGCTGCGAGGTCGATGGGCCTCACGTGTGCATGATGCATCCCATCGCCGTTGTCCACGGCCATGTCGTTCTCGTCGATCTGACCGAGGGCCTGTGTGCAGACCTCCATCATCGACCTGGACCCGTCCATCAGATCCCTGGCGATGACCATCGCATCGGCGATGGTGCGGGTCTGAGCCATGTCGAACACCCCCATCACGGGTGCGTTGACCTTGTACTCCCCGACTTCGACTGTCCTGATCGAGACCGCGGATGTGCTGACCTCCTTCCTGCCCTTCTCATAGGACATCCCCTTGGACACGGGGTACCTGGTGTTCGGCACCTTGAATACAGCATCGGAACCGTTCTTCTCCAGGTCGACACCCCTTGCCGTGAAACCGTCCATCAGGATCACGTTGTCCGCCAGCCTCAGGGCAGATTCGTCGCCGGTGACCATGACCAGTGATACGCCGTGATCGGACATCGAACGTCCCAGCTCCGAGACGGAGGTCATCCCCTCACCCTCTGCCAGGAATCCGCGCCTGATCACACAGGGGTTGGAGAACTCCTCGTCCATTATGACCATCCCGCTGCCCATCTCGACCGCCTCGGATATGGAGACCAACTCCGACACGGGGGAGGGCACGGAAGGCGACTGGGTGCGGACGGTGTCCTCGAACTCGGGGGAGGCGGGGAGGAACATGGAGATGTCCACCGCATCGGACGGACGACCTGGTTCGCTGATTACGTAGGATGCATCGGGGCGGGAGATGACGTACTCCCTCCCATCGCCGGGTATGTGGTTGTACACGCCTGCGAACAGTGCATCCGCGAAAACGGACTTCCCTGCGCGGCTGCAACCGGTGATCGCGGTGAAACCCTTGGGTACACCCATTCCGGACACGGGATCCCCGTTGGGGACCTCAATGGTCACCTTGAACGAACCGTCGCATCCGAATCCGACCGCATCCAGCTTCGGAGCCAGGTCATCCTCCCTGCGGGGGAGGACCGAACCGTCCGCGATGAATGCGACCAGTCCCATGTCGTCGAGCACTGAACGGATGTGGTCCGCGTTCTCGGAGACATGCAGGTGGTTGTAGAGCTTGGACTGCTTGTATGCGGAGTAGAACATGGACTCCGACACTATCCTGCCGATCCTACCGTAGATCAGCTCCTGCGTGGCCATGGCGTTGACCTTCCCACCGGATGATGGGAGGTCCGCCGTGAACCTCACCTCCACGAAGTACTGCGTGATGATGACACTGCCCCTGGCGAGGATCTCCTGACCTGGACGGGGGATGTAGACCTCCCCGCCATCGGTCTTGGGTATGGGGGAACGGGCATGCGTGCGTGCCGACTCCCAGAAACGTCTGGCGATGAGGTCCCTCAATGCGATCTCACGGGACGGTGTGGAATACGTGTCCTCCGGGAACCCCGCATTCCTCATGGGCACACGGACACGCATCCTGCTGTGACCTGCACGGTCGTTCTGGACCTCGTCGACTATGAGCTCGAAATCCTCCAGGACGAAGTTGTTGGTTATTCCCTTGTACTTGGCGAACGGCTTGCCGTCCGCGTTCTTCAATGTCTTGCGGAGGATCTCCTCGGATGCCATCTCAATCAATCTCCATCAGGACCGCGTCTATGCGGTCGTCGGACTTCCTACGCACCGGACCGTCACCCACCATCTCGCGGATGACGACCTCCATCACCAGCCAGACGACCATGCGCCTGCGGAAGCAACCTGTGATGGAACCGCCGGCCCTGCCGACGGAACCGTGCATGTGCAGAATCGGATTACCGGATTCGTCCGGGAACACGGTCCCGGAACCTGTGAGTTCGCATGGTGCATCCAGGGTGTGCACCAGGGGAACTATCTTGTCCTCGATCGGAACGGAGGGGCCCACCACGAACTGTGAACCTGCGTCCACACCGCCGACAGCGGTGACGGTCGCGTTCCTGACACCCTCTGCGAGGCAGAAGCTCTCTATGGCCTCGTGGAGGATCTCGCCCTCCTCGAGACGGAGGACGAACACACGCCCATCCCTCATCTCGGCAGAGCGCATCAGGGACCTCAACGGAACTTGCTGTACCTGTCCAGCAGTCTGTTGATCTTATCGCACTCGTCCTTGGTCAGGTCTCCGGAATCCATGAATGTCCTAACGAACTCCTTCGCATCCTTGGTGGAGACACGGGACGCCTTTGCGATGACTGAAGCCAGGAACGATGATGCCTTGGAGGGATCCATCGAGGATGCCTCGAGAACCTCGTTCATATCGTACTTGAACGGGTTGATCTTGTGAGTGTTCAGCATCGACTGCCTCTTCGTGGACTCCTTGGTCCTCACAGGTTTGTTCTTCTTGGCGTTCCTGTCGTTACCGTTGAAAGACGGTGAGGGTGATGCTACCACCACTTTGTTCTTCTTCATTTGCCCTGGCAAGAATATTACTCCGAAGCATCGAATAGCCTGCCATATATAAACCATTCGTGCCTGAATAAAGATGTGTACTGATTGAAGAAAAATATCCCAGGTCTGTATCCAAGGTAGTTTCGTATTGTTACGTCCGAAAACCGTGGCATGAGTGTTGACAGATTACCTCTTAAATATCGTCATTAATGAATAGCCTCAGGATCGTTAAACGTTCTTTCCAATTCTGACATGAAATCGATCAATTCCTCAAAGCTAGGTGCACTACCAATAATCATTTCGCCCATAGCCTGGTAATCTTCCCTCAATACATCAATGACGGTTTTGGGTGGTTTTAACTTGAACGAGCCTGGGGCCATAGTGTCATATCCGTATCCAGAACCTGGATAGAACCTCTTTTTCGAACTTACTATCTCCATCAATAATGAATGATTCAACTCCATACAGGCACTGCCATCCAACATACTGTACACATCATAATAATGTCTGGAGTAACGACCTGGAACCTTTTCCCTAGTAGCCACCGTGTGCAATATCAGAATCTTCTCATATAGTGCACGTTCCGAGGATATGGCTGTGACATTTGTACAACAATCTTGAATCTTATCGGTATAATCAAATATGTACGGTGATACAGTTTTCCTTTCTGGGATTCCCCAGATCCCTCTTGGACCCAATTCAAGGAGGACTGCCTTAGAAATTGAACTTGTTCCGAATAATGCAGGATAGTTGAACAAGATTCCTGAATCCGTCGAAATTATCGTGAAACGTTTCCCAATCACATCTTCAAAATACTCTCCCATATGAGGGATCAACATGCGATCTATGAAATTCCTAGTCCGCTCCACCATTTGATTGTTGAACCCTTCTTGCTTTTTGCGTGACTCCCCTACAGGTGGACCCCCCATATCATATCCGAGAAGACGCCAATCGATCAAAATATCCACATCCTCTGAGAAACGACTGATTGCCTGATAGCATTTTGATAAACAGGTTCCACCTTTGAACAAAAAATGTCTCTTCCAAGGGGATTCGTGAAACAAATATCTCAGAATGAAAACAACCCATGCATCCTTCTCAACCATTGCAACAGACATCCCTGTTTCTTTAGATGCTTTCAAACATAGATCTTGAAGATTGGTTGTAGTACTACCCATCAATGAGTAGAAATTCTCCATTCCAACGCCCTCCATATCACATCCGCCACCCAAGACGTTACTCCATCCAATCCCTCTTCGAAATACTCGACACCACGCTCGGGCAATACCTTGGACAACGATCTCGAGAATTTATCATCGCAATTCGTCTTCCCCCATGCATCAACCGCCGCAACTATGATTGCCAAATCCCTATCGTGAGGAAGATTACGTGGAGAACGGTGCTTGAACTCCACTCTGATGCCATTGATCTCATATTTCCTATACGGCCCATCTGAATAATACACCAACTTGGATGGAACCTGTGTGGAAAGTCCAAGATTGTTCAAACAGGTGTTACCACTGGGAATGAAATGCCAACCATTGTTTCTGGCAATGGCGCAGGCCACTTCCTCGGCACTACATGGAACATAGTCCTCCAATATCTCACTGTAACGCAATTTATGGTAAATCCCTTGATGGACACGGGATATCTTTCCCGAGGAACATGCCCTGCATAACTGTGACTTCACTGAATCATATCCTGAATCTGTATTGGAACACACATCACGCACAGTGAATACTGAACCATCCTCGAGTTCATCCAGATATTGTGAAACAGTAAGATTCATGTGATCGATCCAGACTTTGTTTACTTTTGTTATATAGATTTTGTAAATTTAAAATGATTGTCACAATATGTAAGCTGGAACAATTGCCAGATCCTCATACGACTCTGGATTATTCCACCGCCCCTCTAGCCCGATACATCCAAAGGATGTGAAAGAAAATAACAAAATCTACTGACACATTGCGACTTTATGGAGTCCTCGCAGGAGACAGCGCGCAGGAGGATGACCAAGGGGACGTTGACGTTCTACATCCTCTCTTTCATCGCAACACTCGCAGTAGCAGTGATCGGCTACAGCAATGGGGATGCTGGCGACCTCATCCTCATCGTTCCAGTCCTGATCATCATTGCATTCACCATCTTCAAGGACAGGGATTTCGTCCACATCCCGCCTTCCTACATCTTCATGCTGGTCTTGACATTCTACCTCACGACCGCAGGGAAGCTCGTTCAAGAGGAGGGATCCGTGAGGATCCTGGCAAGCGCGTTCACCGGGGTGAACCTCGCCCTGTTGGGAATCATCGTCGTCCACATTCTGATGAAAAGGGGTCCGTCGGAGAACGATGACAACCACATGCTCACCGTCATGACCACTCTCGCGGTGGCCGTGGCCACATTCACGATAATGAGCATGCTCCAGCACTACCTGTCCATCGTGGACCACCACATCACGGACATAACCATCGTCGGGTTCATGGACAGCCTGTGCTTCATGCTCCTTGGTGCGATCATCGTGTGCATCCTGTACAGCAACAGGTACACAAGGAGGGTCTTCAGCCATGTCATCGACCGCTTCTTCGAACACAACTCCGACAGGCTCGGCCTCGAGGAGAAGTCGAAGTCCGAGATCCTGAAGCTCATCGATGAGGGGGAATCCGACCACCTGGAGTTCAAGTCCACACTCAGGACCAACCTCCAGACCGGCGAGAACGACAAGAGGATGGAGAAGGCCGTCCTGAAGACCATCGTCGCCTTCCTCAACTCCAACGGGGGCGACCTCATGGTCGGCGTCTCCGATGACGGTTCCATCTGCGGCATAGACATCCACAGCTTCGAGAACAAGGACAAACTGAACCTCCACTTCACCAACATGCTCTCCAGCAGCATAGGCAACGAGTACCTCCCTTACATCTCGTTCAACCTCGTCGACTTCGATGAGGAGAGGTCTGTGATGAGGGTCAGGTGCGAGAGGTGCAGGAAGCCGGTGTTCCTGAAGGAGGGTAAGAACGAGCTGTTCTACGTCAGGTCCGGACCATCCAGCGTGGAACTGACTGGTGTGAACCTCATAAACTACGTCCGTAACCGTTCGAAGAAATCCAGGAAAATGGTTTTGGAAAAGGTTTTGCCAGATGAGTGAGAACTCACTCCTCTTTCTCAAGGTGCAGGGCCTTCTTGGCCTTGCTGAGGGACCTGGAGATGAAGAGGGTCATGATCACTGCAAGGATAGTGACGATGAGGGCGTAGACAATCATGCTGTAGATCTCACCGCTGTCGGTGGGGAACAGCATCTTGACTGCCAGTTTGATGGTGTCGTTCCATGCGAGAGCTGCAACGAGACCGAATGCCGCCGTGATGAGGGAGGCGAAGGTCTCAAGGAGCTGAACCTTGAATTCCGCTGATTTCTCGGACATGTGAAGCGGATGTTTGGAGTCGATATATATTGGTTAAGGTGATTTCTCAACGATTGTATAGGAAATCTGGCTTAATCGATGTTAATATAAACCCCTCTTAACACGATATTCATAAAACCATGGTGCGGGGAAAGGGATTCGAACCCTTGAATCACTAAGAACGGGATCTTAAGTCCCGCGCCTTTGGCCAACTCGGCTACCCCCGCGACCGGGGGGTTATCCTCATCGGATTCTTTAACCTTTCATATACTGGCATACCGATGTGGGGCCGATGGCATACCGCATACCCAGTGAAGAAGAGATCGTCAAGGCCATAGAGAACTGTCTGGTCCGCACACCGCACATACGCTCCCAGAACGAGCTGTACCACCTGGTGTCGACGGAACTCATGTGCATGGACGAGGGGTACCGTGTGAGCGGTGACCGCATACGCAGGATCGGCATCAAGCACTCGCTCTTCGACCTGGAGATAAGGTACGCCCATTCGGACGACGACACCCCCGAGGGATGTCCTGTATGCGGCGGGGAACTCAGATCCATCAACAACATGACCCTCTACGGCGACACGGTCGAGCTCAGGAGGAGATGCGATGTCTGCGGATACACTGCCAGCTCCGATGCCACCAAACCTGCCAGGTACATCATAACCAGGAGGGTTCGAATGGAGGAGCGGAGGGAGCTGCTCATACGTGCCATGGCCCTCCTGGAGGAGGCGGCTGACCTCATGGACCAGGGGCTCCGCATGTCCGGGATGGAATCCCGCTCCGGCGGCGATTCGGAGACCATCAGGAGGATCGCCTCGGACCCCGCATACGGCGGGAGCCTGGCCAACCTGATCCGCGACCTGGACTACGGTTCCGTGGAGCAACCCTGCTGGACATGCGCCCTGGGTTCGGTGAAGTACCACTCCACGCTGACCAAGGATGACGACAGACCTGACAAAGGTATATGATGGTCCGGCCCGATGCGGAGCCGAGGGTCTCCGATGAAGATTTGGGAATTCACTAAGGTCGACAGCTCTTCGATAAAGGTTGACAACTGGATGTCCGAGACGATGGGAATCGTCGAGGGCGGTTGTGTGTACAGCACGCTTTTCAAACACCCCGAGCAAGGGCCCAAGGACTACGAGATTATCCTGTCCATGTTCCCCCAGGAGAACTACCGTACCCTCACGCACATCACGATGTACCTGGACGACGTCCCGGGATCCAGCGCACAGGCCGCGGAGTTCCTCGCCAACAAGGAGATCAACATCCTCAACTCGATCTCACTGAACGGGATCTCCGACACCGTGATCGTCTGGAAGCTCATGGCGGACATGAACTTCGCCGGAGAGGGGGAGCTCCTCCTGGAATCCTTCGAGAGCCTCAAGTCCAAGAACGATCCGTCCGTGTCCAAGATCAAGAGGATAGACTTCAAGCCCGCCGAGATCGGAAGGCTGTTCAAGGGAGCGTCCGCGGAAAGCGGGAAGATCGAGATCAGACGCGGATATCCGACCACCATCGAGAACGGAAGCTTCGACATCTCGAAGGTCTACGGTGACATCCTCACCGACATCGAGGGCAAGAACGTCCTCATCACCATGGATGCGGATTCATGGATCATCTCACTCACACTCTTCAAGCCCGGCACCAGGCTGGTCAAGGTCGGAATGGAGATCCCCGACTGCCCTGGAGGAATCACGCAGGCCCTCGACGTCATCGCAGGATGGAACGTCAACCTGATCTCCGTCTTCAGCAAGGTCAAGGTGTGCTACGAGACGATGTACCTCGAACTCGTCATGGACATCGGCAAGAGCGACAAGTCCTTCGAGGAGATCCACGACAGTCTGCCCACAGCCATGGACAAGCTCAACGGTGTGTTCCAGCTCATGGAATTCACCGAACTGAACTGATATCATGCGTCTCCCAAAGACCTCCCGCAGATGCGACCGTGTCATGGACGAGATCGTCCTGGGCCACGGCGACTACATGGCCGGAGGATCCTGCAGTGAACCGTTCCTCGACCTTGACGGTTGCAGGCACCGGAGACCGTTGGTCTTCGGGAACGTTTACGACCAACCGGACAACCCGCTCCTGGAATCCATGTTCTCCGGAAGGCATACCGACCCCGTCGAATGGGCAGTGATGTGGAAGGAGATCGGTGCCGACGGCGTCCAATACACCCTACGCTCGGAAGGGGACGTGGACACCCTGAGGGAGATCGTACGCAGATCCCGCCTCCCGGTATGCGTGCGCGGTGACAGCGCACTCATCGGATCCGCACGCGATTCGGTGACAGATTGCACACTCATACTGCGTCCGGATGACGGAGGCATCATCGGGAAGGGAAGTCACCTGCTGGTGGGCGACGACATCCGCGCCTCCGCGTACACGGATGAGGATTTTCCGACTGGCATGATGGATTACAGGTCCAACGGACTCCAAGGGGACGATGCATGCACCCTCCCCATACTGGCGGATGTGTCCCCGGTATGGGAGCGCGTCGATGGGGTCGAACCGACCCCCGAGAACATCAGGATGATATCCATGACCGAGGGGATGGCTGCCCTGGAGGCCATGATGAACGGTGCCGACATGGTCATCGTGAACGGACCCGGTGCAGCGGACATGGCACGCGTGTACGGCGAGGAGTTGGCTGACCTATGAGGGGATTCGCACTGTCCGTATCGGACATCCTCCCGGAAAGAGTCCCCGAAAGGGTGACCGCGATAACACTGCTGTCGTACGGATGCCAGAACCTGTGTGCGGTATGCATCAGACATGATTCCAGGTCCGTGGAGAACTTCGTGAAGGCCGTGACCGACACCTGCAGCATGTGGGACGGGGCCATCATCCTCGAGACCTCCGACCCCACGGCACTGATGTCGGCCCTTGCAACCATCCCCGACCGTCACCCGATCGTACTGGGAGCCGATGCCGGCAACATGGAGATGATGTCCACCGCGGCACGCATGTTCTCCTGTCCGTTGGTGGTATCCTCGGACGACATCGGGACCCTGATGGACCTGGTGGACATGGCCTCGGACGAGGGCATCGAGGAGGTGTACCTCGACCCGAAGGTCAGGAACATGAAGGGTTGCCTGGAATCCAACACCGACATCCACCGCCTGGCCGAGAGGTTGCCACAGGCGGACCACCCCATTCTGACCAAGGCGTGGTCCGGCGAATATGCACTGAGCATCGCCGCAGTATCGGCCATGAGGTATGGTTCCCTCATGGTTCTGGACGACCTGGACATGCAGAGCTGTCTGATCCTTGACGACATCATGAACAGGTACCGTTGAAGCACACGGATTGTTTTCTACCTGGATCGCATCCCCCGTAGCATGAGGATTGACAGGTTCTCCCGTATCGACACGCTCACCTACCCGGGCAGGTTCCTCTGCACCGTCCATGTATCCATGGGCGATGAACCGGGCATGGAACCATCAAAGGTTATGGAGACGATCGTCGCCGACAGGGATTCACTGGATGGGATGGCTGTGACCGCATCGGGATGCGATGTGCTGGCGATCCCGTCGGTGCACAGGCTCATCCGTGAGATCAGACCGAAGGGCATCAGCCTGTCCCTTGTCACACCTGGCAGTTCCCCCGATGCGCTCGATGACCTGATAGGTGCGGGATACGTGAACCACGTGATACTGCAGGTGACAGGACCACTCGACAGGGACCAGGAGAGATGCATCGAGATCGTGAGGGACCATGGATGTCCGTACAACCTAGACATAATGATGGCACCCGGGAGGATCGACGAGGATTCCCTCCGTCCGATGGCCACGTTGTACAATGATTGCGCCCGTTTCGTGATGCGCACATACGACCCCGGGAAACACGGGGGGATCCTGGGGAACGAGAAGTTCAAGGATAAGGATGCGGCATCCCTGGCCAGATCCGTGAAGGGACTGGTCAGGAACGCCACTTTTCTGTGATCAGTTCACGAACATTCCGATGTCGGTCTCGACCACGGGTGCCAGGGTACGGCTGCTGGTGTTGATGTACAGCAGCTTGTCCTCGACCTCCTTCTTGAAACGGTCGATGACCTTGGGGTCCTTCGAGAACAGACCTGCGGACAGTCCGCACTCGGAGTCCTGGAGCTCCAGGAACGCGGAGTCGAGTGAATCCACGACGCGTATGTTCAAGATCGGGAGTCCCGAATCCATGTAGTTGAGCTCGTTGTCCTCATCGAGTCCGGAGACGGCGATGGGCGAGACGTAGTTCTTGCCGGGTGCATCGATGATGGGCGATGCCTTGGCGACGATGAAGGGCATGACCTCCATGGAGAGCTCGTTGAACCTCTTCGCCGCGACCTCTCCGATGAGGGGTCCGGAGAACGTGGTGTCATCCACGGGATCGGCTATCTTCAGGTCCTTCATCTGCTCTGTGAGGACCTCCATGAACTTCTTCTGGTCGTCCGCGGTGACGATGACCTTGGAACAGGAGAACAGCTTCTGACCGGAGTACGAGAACGCTGAGGACAGGACATCCCTCACAGCGGCCTTCATGTCGGAGGGCCTGTAGACTATGGCGGGATTCATTCCCTTGATCTCGTTGATGAACTTGAGCTCATCATCCACCTGGAGGAACATCAGGTCCTCAAGTCTCTCACCGGAACCTGTTGCGGCTATTCCCATGACGCGCATGTCGTTGGCGAGCTCCTCGGTGGACTTGTCCTTGCGGTCCACGACGAGGTTCAGGACACCGTCGGGGAGACCGTACTTCTCCATGAGCTCGTAGAACATGTACACGGGGGTGGGACAGTACTTCGAGGGGCACATGACGACCGTGTTTCCCGCGAGCATCGCCATCACCGCATAGGATACGGGTGATGCGAAGGGGGAGTTGTGAGCGGAGAGGACCGCCCATACTCCGACGGGCCTCTTCCTGCCGAGTGCCTTGACATCCTCGATGGCCTTTGTCACGACCTCGATGAGCCTGTCGACTTCCTGGAGAGCATCCTCACGGACCATTCCGGAACTGACGGTGACGGCTGCGGCGTAATAGGACCTGCGTGCCTGGAACACCTTGAGGGCCATCTCGAAGTACTTCACCCTCTCATCCACGGGGACCTTGGACCAGGTCTCGAAGGCCTTGACGGCTGCGGAGACGGCCTCCACCATGATTCCCTCCTCGGGTTCCTGGAAGATGCCGAACCTGATCGAGGGGTCGATGGGACTGAAAACGGGGAACTCGTTACCCGATGCGACCTTCATACCGCCGAAATAGCTGGGATAGTCCTTCTTCTCGCCCTGGAGGACGAGCATAATGTCTCTCTCGTACTGACGACCTTCCTCGGTCGTCTGGAAATCGGTGATCTCTGGCATGATGACGCCGTATCGATGGCCACGCAAATAAGCGTTGTCTAGAACACTATGGAAGATCATGATGATATGAGCGAAAAGATGGTGGACCCGGCCGGATTTGAACCGGCGAGCTTCGCCGTGTGAAGGCGACGTCATAACCCCTAGACCACGAGTCCTTGGGTCACCTCAACTATCAAGGGATATTTTAATCCTATGCTGCCTCCTTGAAATCATGCTCCGAGTCCCCGATAAACAACCACCATGAGGTTGTGGACCAAAATCTCAAGTACGCTCGTGAAACCCTCGAACCCCCTGGTTTCAAGAGGATGTGTCGAGCTAGGTTCGGATTCTGAAAATATAGGCTGTGTTGTCCCAACAATGCGTTACATGGTTGTCATGTCTCACAGGTCGAGATATCCAGAAGATTCCAGGGAGGCCGTTCTGAACGTTCGAAGGGGCACTTCCGACCCGATCAGGGCTGTTCGATCAACCTGTCCACCTCGAGCAGATGGCCCATGGCCTCCATCCCGACATCGGTCATCTCTATCCTGACGGCCCTCGTGTTCCTGTCTATGTGCTGGGTTATGAGCCCCGCCTCCTCCAGGACCCCGAGCTTGTCGGGCATGCGGTCGTTGTTCGCCACCCCGTTGTAGAGCTCCATCCTCGTGCAACCCCCTCTGGAATGGACGAAGAAGAGGATCGCCAGCATGTGCTTCCTCTCGAATATCCTGATTCCGGTCGGAATGTCCTCTTCTATTCCCTTGGGCATGTTTTCTGGCATCCCTCCGCATCTGATAAAGATTGTTCGGGCTGTATACACTATACACCTGCCGGGAATGAATTAGTATCCAACTCATTTCTTACATGGCATGGTCGATCCGTGGATCACGCTAATCATCGCGGGGGTGCTGGAACCATGTTGGGTCTACACCCTCGACAAGTCCGATGGCTTCAAGAGACCCGCCATGAGCATACTGACCGTTGCGATACTGGTGGTGGACCTGTACCTCCTCTCCATCGCGATGGAGGGGATCGGTGCAGGGACCGCGTATGCCGCCTGGGCAGGGAT